>JAJYJR010000544.1 GCA_021789355.1 Chloroflexota bacterium
CTGCTGGCAGGTGCCGCGGCGTTCTCGTTCCCGGAGCCGCGCGACGGGCTCGGCGCGTGGGTCGCGACCGCGTTCGGCGCCGGGTACGCGGGCCTGCTCGGGTTCGCGGCCCGGCTCCTGACCGCCGCGCCGGCGGTGCCGGCGGGCGCGGCGCTCGCGGGTCTGGGTGGTGGCCGGGGATGGCTGCTGGTGCTGATCGCGGCGGTCTGGTCGTACGACTCGTTCGCGTACGCCTTCGGGCGGGCGTTCGGGCGGCGGCGCTTCCTTCAGCACATCTCGCCGTCGAAGACGTACGCCGGGCTCGTCGGAGGACTTGCCGGGGCCGTCGTCGTGACCGGCCCCATCCTCGCGGGGCTCGGCCGCTCGCCGCTCGAGGGGGTACCGGTCGGGCTCCTGGTCGGGCTCGCGGCGCAGGCCGGCGATCTGGCCGAGTCGATGCTGAAGCGCGCGGCGGGCGCCAAGGACTCGGGGCACCTGATTCCGGGCCACGGCGGGATACTGGACCGGGTCGACTCGTTCCTGTTCGCGGCGCCGGTCCTGGCCGCGTACCTGGCGCTGGTGATTCGGTGAGCGGGCGCCCGATGGGCGATCGCCAGCGGACCCGCGTGGCGCTCCTCGGATCGACCGGTTCCATCGGCCGGCAGACGGTCGACGTGCTGGCCGGCCTTTGTGACCGCTTCGAGGTGGTCGCGCTGGCGACCGGCCGCGATCGCCGGACGCTCGAGGCGCAGACCGCGGCGCTGCGCCCGCGCGTGGTGGCGCTCGCCGACGAGGCGGCACGGGGCTCGCTGCAGCTCCCGGGCGGTACCGAGCTCGATGACTCCCCCGACGCGCTGGTCCGGATGGCGTCGCGCGACGACGTCGACCTGGTGGTGGTGGCGACCGGCGGGGTGGTGAGCCTGCGGCCCGTCCTGGCCGCGCTGCGGGCCGGGAAGGTGGTCGCGACCGCGAACAAGGAGACGCTGGTGAGCGGCGGGCACCTGGTGATGCCGCTCGCCCGCGCGCTGGCCGAACGGTCGCAAGGCGGCCGGGCGCCCTCCGACGCGGCGGGCCCGTGGGGCAGCCCGCTCGCCTGGCTCAGACCCATCGACTCCGAGCACTCCGCCATCTGGCAGTGCCTGGCCGGCGAGGCGATGCCCTCCATCGCCCGGATCTGGCTGACGGCGTCCGGGGGGCCGTTCCGCACGCTCCCGGCCGCGGAGCTCGAGCGCGTGACGCCGGAGATGGCGCTGGCACATCCGACGTGGCACATGGGCGCAAAGATCACGGTGGACTCCGCCACGCTCATGAACAAGGGGCTGGAGGTCATCGAGGCCGACCGGCTGTACGATGTGGGTCTCGCACGGATCTCCGTCGTGATCCACCCCCAGAGCATCATCCACTCGGCCGTGGAGTTCGCCGACGGATCCCTCAAGGCCCAGCTCGGACACCCTGACATGCGCATCCCCATCCAGTACGCCCTCACCTTCCCAGATCGACATCCGTCACCCGCGCCACGCCTCGGGCTCGACGAGCTGTCGGCGCTGACCTTCGAGCGGCCCGACGAGGACCGCTTCCCGGCGCTCCGGATCGCCCGCGACGCCGGACAGGCCGGGCCCCGGGCGAGCGCCGCGCTGATCGCCGCCGACGAGGTGGCCGTGCGCCGCTTCTTCGACCGCACCCTGGACTTCCCGGGGATCGCGCGCCTGGCGGGGGCCGCGATCGAGCGCTTCGGCGCCGGCCCGGCGCCGGGTCTTGAGGAGCTGATCGCGCTCGACGCCGACGTGCGCGCCTGGTGCGAGGCCGCGCCGGGGACGGCACCGACCCTGCCGCCGGGGATGCCGGCCGGGGCGCCGCCGATCCTGCCGCCGGGAACGCCGGCATGAGCGGCATCCTCAACTCCGGCATCACGCTGGTCGTCTTCCTGGCGATCCTGGTCGGGCTGGTGGTGGTGCACGAGTTCGGCCATTTCCTCGTCGCGCGACTCACCGGCGTCCGAGTCCACGAGTTCGGGATCGGCTTCCCGCCCCGTGCCGCGCGGCTCGGCAGCGACGGCGAGACGGAGTACACGCTGAACTGGCTGCCGATCGGCGGCTTCGTGCGCCTGGAGGGCGAGGACGGCGGCAGCGACGACCCCCGCAGCTTCGGCCGCAAGTCGCTCCCGGTGCGCGTCACGATCCTCGTCGCGGGCGTGGCGATGAACGTGGTCCTCGCGTTCGTGATCTTCACCGTGATCGCCGCCGCCTTCGAGCCCAACGCGGACGCGCGGGTCGAGTCGGTGGCGGCGGGCACGCCAGCCGCGTCCATCGGCCTCCAGGCGGGCGACCTGATCACCGCGGTGGACGGGCGCACGTTCCCGTACTTCGACGGCCAGGCGCCGACCGGCTATACGCTGGCCCACGCCGGCGACCGGGTGACCCTGACGGTCCAGACGGTCGGAGGCGCCACCCGGCAGATCCCGGTGACGCTGCAGGGCCAGGCCGCGGTCAACGCGGGCAAGGGCGCCCTGGGCATCACCGCCCGCATCGTGCCCGGCGCGATCGTCCAGCGCTCGCTGGCGGCGGCGATCGGGGTCGGGGCGGACCGCACCGTCCAGGCCTGCGGGCTGATCGTCGGCGCGCTCGGCCAGCTCGTCACCTCCGTGGCCAGCAACCCCGGCGCGGCGCCGCCGGTGAGCGGGCCCATCGGGATCGCCGAGGCCGTGGGCACGGTGCGCACCGAGGCCCCGCCGGTCGTGCTGCTCTGGCTCATCGGCCTGCTCTCGGCGAACCTGGCGGTGGTCAACGTGCTGCCCTTCCCGCCGCTCGACGGCGGGCGGATCGTCGTGTCGGTGCTGCAGACGGCCAGCCGAAACCGGATCAGCGCGAGCCTGGAGCGGGCGACGTACTTCATCGGGTTCATGCTGCTGTTCGGGTTCCTGATCTGGGTGAGCTACTTCGACATCGTCAGGGGAGGGGCGGGCTCGTGATCGGGGCGGGCTCGTGAGCCGTCGCCAGAGCCCCACCGTCATGGTCGGGGACGTCCCGGTCGGGTCGCGCTGGCCGGTCGTCGTGCAGTCGATGACCAACACCGACACGGCCGACCCGGACGCCACCGCGCTCCAGGTCGCCTCGCTCGCCCACGCCGGCAGCGAGCTCGTGCGCGTCACGGTGAACAACGACGGTGCCGCCGCGGCGGTCCCCGAGATGGTCCGCAAGGTCCGCGGGCTCGGCATCGGCGTCCCGATCATCGGCGACTTCCACTACAACGGGCACCAGCTGCTGGTCGAGTACCCCGAGATGGCGCGCGCGCTCGACAAGTACCGCATCAACCCCGGGAACGTGGGGTCGAAGGAGCACCACGACGAGCGCTTCACCACCATCGTGCGGGTCGCGATCGAGCACGACAAGCCGGTCCGCATCGGCGTCAACTGGGGCTCGCTCGACCAGGCGCTCCTGACCGACCTGATGGACGCCAACGCGCGACTGTCCGATCCTGCACCCGCCCGCGACGTGATGGTCGAGGCGATGGTGCAGTCCGCGCTCCGCTCGGCCGAGCTGGCGGAGACGACGGGTCTCGCGCACGACCGGATCATCCTGTCGGCCAAGGTCTCCGGAGTGCCCGACCTGGTCGAGGTCTACCGGCGCCTGGCGGCCCGCTGCGACTACCCGCTCCACCTCGGGCTCACCGAGGCTGGCATGGGGACCAGGGGCGTGGTGGCGTCCACCGCCGGCCTCGCGATCCTGCTCCACGAGGGGATCGGCGACACCATCCGCGTCTCGATCACCCCCGAGCCCGGGGCCGACCGCGCCGAGGAGGTGCGGATCGCGCAGCAGGTGCTGCAGTCGCTGGGCCTGCGCCAGTTCCTGCCGCAGGTCTCGGCCTGCCCGGGCTGCGGGCGGACCACCAGTACGTTCTTCCAGCAGCTCGCCCAGGACGTGCAGGGCTACCTGGCGGCCTCGATGCCGGCCTGGCGGGAGCGCTACCCGGGCATCGAGGGGATGCGCGTGGCCGTCATGGGCTGCGTGGTCAACGGCCCCGGCGAGTCGAAGCACGCCGACATCGGCATCTCGCTTCCCGGCACGTTCGAGGAGCCGGTGGCCCCCGTCTACGTGGACGGGAAGCTGTCGACCACGCTCCGCGGCGAAGGGCTGGTGGACGAGTTCAAGGCGATCCTCGACGGCTACGTCGAGCGGCGCTACGGGAGGCGCGAGGAGCCCGTCGCGGCGGGGTAGGTCGCGCGGTCAGCCAGACTCGACGCCCGGCGGGCTGATGATCGCGTCCGGACGTCCCGGGCGGGATCAGGTCGCGAGGTCGAACCCCGCGCTCTCGAAGTCCGCGTCGAACGCGAGGGCCACGTCGATCCGTTGCGCCCGCATGAACGCGAAACTCGTCCGATCGACGAAGCTGACCCGTCCGGACCCCGCCTGGCGGAACGCACCGAGGGCGGCGTCGTGCAGGCCGTCGTCGACGGCGACCACGCTCACGATGGGCAGAATCGAGTCGAGCAGGCGCTCCACCGCGCTCCATCCGAGGCGCCGAGACACGAGCGCGATCGTCTCGACGACGACGTACGCGTGCGTGACCAGCGCCCCTCCGCGCAGCCGGCGGAGGGCC
>JAJYJR010000024.1 GCA_021789355.1 Chloroflexota bacterium
TCGGGGCGTCGGACCTGCCCTACTACTACGAGGGCGACGAAATCGGAGACGGTCAGCCCGAGGCCTTCAGCCGCTGAATCCCTCGCGGCGCGAATCGGCCACCGCTTCCTCGACGGCAGCGATCGCCTCGGCCCGCGTCGGCCCGACCTGGTAGTCGTTGATCGTCGCCTTGCCCGGATCGTCCTCGGCGTGCGTCGTGATGGCGATCTGGTAGACCACATCGGTGCGCTGCCAGAGGACGATCTCGCGGACCATGACGGGCTCGGGGTTCGAGCGGCGGAGCGTGACGCGGCGGATGACGACCGTGCGGTGGCCGGTCATCGGGCTGGCCTGAAGCCCTGCGCCTCGCGCTCGCGGATGGCTTCCTGATAGCGCTGCTCGGCGTCATCTCGCGACAGTCCGCTTGCGATCGTTACGATCGTGCCCCGCCGATAGCCCGACCCGTCGATGTCACCCACCACTTCCTCGACCGCGAAGCCGGGGTCCTTGTCGTAGATCGACAGGTGCGAGAGCGGCCGGAGGCCGTTCCCGGGCTTCTCCATGTAGATGCTCACAAGTGCGGGCAACGTCCTGATCCTCCTGGCTCTTCGATCAGATCAAGCGTCGTGGTGTCCATCAGCTTCGTCAAGTTCCCGGCCCCCGACCGCTGCTGCAGCCGTCGCCTGACACTACTACTTCTGGGGGTTCCTGTGTTAGCGACCCAAGCCTCTTGCCGGTTGACCGAGACCCGAGAATCAGAGCGAAGGCGGGGAATGAGCAGACAGAACCTCTGGCTCCTCGGCGCGGCGCTCGGGATCGCGACCGTGCTGGCGTCGAACCTGATGTTGCTGGGGGGGATCGGGGTCGCTCTGTTGGTGATTCCGCTGGCCCGGCGAACCGGCGGCGTCGCCGCCATCTCTGGAGAACTCACGGCGTTCGGCGCGCTCTGGCTCGCCCTGATCGTTCAAGCGGCGTCCGGCGGCACGCAGGACAACGCGACGTTCTGGGCCGCAGTCGGCGCTGTGCCGCTGGTGATCGGGATCATGCTGCTCGTTTGGACCCTTGGCGTGCCCCACCGGCGGCCAGACGGCGCGAGCTGATCAGGCGGCTCCGCCCGTCCGACTGCCGAAAGCGGTGGTGCTCTCGGGCCACCGCCCAAAGCCGTGCTGGCGTGCCCCCACGCCACGGGCATCATCAGCGTTCATCCCCAGCCTCGCGGCGCACAGCGCCAACACCTCGCAACCGGAACCCGGCGAAGATCCATTCGGGAGTCCGTCCTCACCCGGTCCTCCTACCGCCGCGCGCTGCGCCTCGCCTACGGCCGCATCGCGGGCACCCGCAGGCACCCGACACTGCAGGCAGCATAGGTCCGCCAGACACCCGAAACGCCGATAGCCGCTACTCGCCGCGGAGGATCGTCGCCGGCACGGCCCGAAGCGCGAGCAGCGCCGGACCAACTGCCGCCGCTGCGGTCCCGACGAGCGAGGCCCCAAGCGCGATCGAGGCGCCGAGTTCGGCGGCGCCCGAGCTGGCATGCAGGAGCTGGGCGACCAGGAGGACCGCGGCCGCACCGGCGCAGCCGCCCAGCAGGCCGAGCGCGAGCGCCTGGGTGACGAGGAACTGAACGACGAGCCCGGGTGACCAGCCGATCGCGCGCAGGGTAGCGAACGCCACCTCGCGACGCAGATAGCCCAGGCTCACGATCTCGCCGGCGGCGAGGGCACCGACGCCGAGCGTCAGCCCCGCGATGACCAGATGGAAGGGTCGCACCTGGGCCCCGAGGTAGATCCCGAGGACGGTCGTGTCGAGCCGGCCGTTGAGGGCCAGCGCGATGAGCGCGACCGATCCCACGAGCACGGCCCCGAGCGCGATGGCGAGGACCCCGAGGGCGGCCTCCACGCGCCGCGGCCCGAGGAGATCGCGGATCGCGAGCCAGGTCAGCCAGCGGATCGGCCGGCTCCGATGTGCGGGCTCGAGTCCCGCGAGCTGACCCACAGCGGGGCCGCGCAGCATGAGAAGTGCAGGCACGAGGCCCGCGATGGCGGCGACGGCCAGCGCAAGCGGGATGGCGCCGGCCAGCTGCCAAGGGGCCAGCACGAGTCCCAGCGGCAGCAGCGCGAGGGTCAGCAGCGTGGCGACGATCCCCACCGCCAGCCCGAGCACGAGCATCTCGGCCTCGACGAGCCAGGCGATGCGGGCCCCCGACCAGCCCACCGCGCGCAGGGTCGCCAGCTCGGGCGCCCGCTGGCGCACCGCCACGTAGGCCGTGTCGGCCACGAGGAGCACCGCGCCTAGCAGGACGAGCGCGAACAGCGCCAGGTCCTCGCCTGACACCGCCTCGACGAAGGCGACCGCCACCCCCTTCTTCGACCAGCCCTCCGAGACGGTCAGCGCAGGCCGGCCGAACTGGCCCGCGGGAAGATCGACGAGTACCGTGCGCGGCGAGGCGCCCTTGACCACGTCGACCTGGAGCCCCGTGGCGTCCTCGATCTCGGCGGCCACCGCCGCCAGGCGCGCCTCGGACGCCGATCCCGGCGTCTCGACGCCCTCGACCTTGACCCGGATGGCGCTGATGAAGGCGGCGCCCGGGGCGTTCGTGAAGCGGGCCGGATCCGACAGCCAGGCGGCGCCGGCGAGCGTGGTCAGCACGAGCGGCGGAGTGTTCACGTAGGAGGCGAGCGAGCGGGTGGGCCCGAGCGTCTGCCCACCGGGGAGCCTCACCTGCGGTAGCCCGTACGTCTCGAGGCGCCCACCTGCCAGCGGGTTGAAGCCCGGCACGCAGTCGGGGTTGTACTCGCCCACCGGCGCCCAGCGGCTGAACAGCTCCCCGCGTGGTACCTGGTCCTCCCGGCTGACTTGCCGGAACCAGTCGCCGGAGGCCTCGACCGGGGCGAGGTTCTGGAGCTGGCCGTTGGGCTGCCGCACGACCGAGCTGTTGTAGATGGCGGGATCGGACGGCTGGAGCTGCGCCGCCAGGTGATCGGGGCCAACCTGGCGGTACGTGACCGGACCCGCCGTCCAGTGCGGCGAGGCGTCGTAGTAATCGGCGTGGGCGATGGTGGCGAGGAAGGCCTGGTAGGCGTCGTTGGCGGTCGCAGTGTGGTTCGCCACCGGGGCCCAGTCCGCGAGGGCCTCGGGCGCCGCACCCCGCAGCACCCCGGCAGGGTCGGCGGCCCGCTCGGTGGTGATCTGCATCGTCTCGTCGATGAAGCTGCGATCGCTCACGAGCACCGGGATAGTGAGCTGCGGTCCGGCCGGCGAGGACGCCGTGGCGGGCACGTCGGAGGCGGTCAGGTAGCGGCCCGACACGACGCAGCGATCGAGGTGCGCGAGCTGCGCCTCGGCGACCGGGTCGACCCCCGCCACCACGATCGGCTCCGACCAACTGAGATCCAGCCCGGGGGTCGAGGAGCGGAAGGCGCCTTCGAGCGACGCCGACGGGGTCAGGCCGCCCCAGCAGGCGACGGTCGGGGTGCAGGCGATGCGGGCCGTTCCCACCTCCAGCACGGGTGCCGCCGGGGGACCGATCCGGGTGGCCGCGGGCTGCACGATGCGGCCCTGCGGCGCAGCCACGAGGTACTGGGCGGGCCCGGGCGGGAAATGCGAGAGGCCGGCTTCGCCCGAGGCCTGGGCACGGAGCCGGAAGACCGTGATGGGCCCCGGGCCGAGCGCGCCCGCGAGGTCCACCGGGAACTCGGCCGGCCACTGCACGAAGCCCACCACCGCGATGGGCGCCGCGACGGCCACGTCGGGGACGGCACGGATCGCCGCCAGCTGGGCTTGCGTGATGCCGCCGGTGAGCCCGGAGAGGAAGTTCGGGCGCACCAGGCCCTCGCTCGCTTCGAGCGCGGTCTGCGAGCCGAGCGGGCGCACGAGGATGTCGTACGGGGTATTCCAGGCCTGGGCGATGTCGCCCGAGAGCACTGCCTGCGTGGTGCGCGACACGCCGGCCAGCACGAGGAATCCCGACACGGCCGTCAGGAGCCCGCCGCTGCCAGCACGGTGGCCACCCGTCGCGCGAGCAGCCCGCGCGTGGCCAGCCGGATCATCGCTCCTCCAGCGCCCGGACCTCGAGCGGCCCCGGCCGATCGAGGCGCTGTTCGCCGTCGACCCGTCCGCCCACCAGGCGCACGACCCGCTCCGCGAAGGCGGCCACCGCCGGATCGTGGGTGCACACCACGATCGTGAGCTCATGCTCGCGGCGCACCCGCTCGAGCAGGCCGATGAGCTCCTCGGTGGTGCCCGCATCGAGGTTGCCTGTCGGCTCGTCGGCGAGGAGGAGCTCGGGCTGTCCCATGAGCGCCCGGGCAAGACCGACCCGCTGGCGCTCGCCGCCCGAGAGGCGCGACGGTGGGGCGTCGAGGCGCTCGCCCAGGCCGAGCTCGATCAGGAGCCGCCGGGCTTCGGCCTGCAGGTCGCGCCAGTGTCCGAAGGGAAGACGCGCGGCCACCAGGTTCTCCAGCGCGGTCAGTCCGGAGAGGAGATGGGGGTCTTGGAAGACCAGGCCGAGACGGTGGGCACGGAAGTCGGCGAGCTCGCGTTCGGACGCCCCGTCGATCCGCGTGCCCAGCACGGTGATCGTGCCGTCGGTCGGCCGATCGAGCCCGGACACGAGGTTGAGGAGCGTGGTCTTGCCCGAGCCCGACGGCCCGGTGATCGCGACCGTTTCGCCGCGAGCGACGCGGAGATCGACCTGCGCGAGCGCCGCCACGCTGCTGCCGCCGCTCGTGTACGTGCGCGAGACGCCGTCGAGCGCGATCGCGGGCAGGCGCTCAGGCAAGCTCAGCGGCACGCTCATCCGTCGGCCTCACGCGCGGTCGGGCGACGATCTTGTCGAGATGGCCGCGCAGTCCCTCCAGCCAGCGGAGCTGCCCCTCGACGGCGCGGATCTCGGCGTCGCGGGCCTCGGCGCGGAAGCCGCCGGCATCGTCGGCGCGGGCGCCCCGCAGGCGGTGCAGGGCCGCGGTGCGCTCCTCGATCATCGTGCCGAGCAGCACCGGCATGCGGTCCGGGACGACCAGGCGCGCCACCGCCAGGCGGACCACGAGCTCGTGGGCCGGGCCGCCCGCCAGCCACGCCTCCGCGGCCTGCCGGCCCGCATCGGTCAAGGTGAGGCGTTGGCGGTCGGGACGCGTCTCCTGCCGGACGCGCTCGCTCGTTACCAGCCCGTCGCGGTGCATGCGTCCGAGCGTCAGGTACACCTGGGCGGGGCGCGTCACCCAGGTTGAGCCGAGTTCCGCCTCCAGGGTGGCGTCCAACTCATATCCATGGCTCGGCCCGGCGAGCAGGAGCGCCGCGAGGGCACCCGATAGACTCATCGTCGGCTCAACCCTGAGTGCGACCGACGGTGGTCCACGAAGGCAGTGGTCATCCGTTGACTATACAGCTGATGTCTATGTCGATGCGCTCACTCCGTCCCCCCGCGGAAGTTCACGAAGAGCGCCGCGAGCGTGCCGACTACCGCCACACGGTGGGGGCATGCCATGTCACTGGCAAGGCCATCTCGCTCCCGGACGACCGCCCGACGATGGATCGTCTGCAGCCGTGGCCGGACCGCCCGAATCTCTGGCCGTACGCCCGTCATGGCGGTTCACACTGGCGCCGCGCGGCGTCGACCTCGGCAAGCGACCGGGACTTGCGCTCTGCGCGACGCTGCATACAGTCGGTTACGGAGTCGCCAACCTCATCTGTGTTGGGTAGTTCCGCATGCTCTTATCGATAGGGGTATACGCGCCGGAGTCGGTGAGATCTGGTCTACTCGGTTACATCTCGCCGTTCAGCCCGGCGACCCACGTGCTCGAAGCGGTGCGGGCCGGCCTCATCAGCGGCACCCCGGTCACCGCGCTCCTCGACCAGGCCGCGGTCCTCGTCGCGATGGGCATCGTGCTGATCCCCATGGGCATGTGGGTGTTCGGTCGCGCGGAGCTGTACGCGAAGCGCACCGGCCGGCTCAAGCGAGTCGGGTGACGGGGGTGGAGAACGACCGCGCGGGACAGCCGGACGACATTGCCGCCCCGGCTGTCCCAGCCCGACCCCCATCCCTCGTGCGCCTGGCCTGGCGCACGGGCAATGCTTGGCGAGGGACTGGCCCCCGAGTGCCGAATGGTGCGGTTCCTTGGCGCCGCCTCCACGATCGGGCCCCGGGACGCCGCGCGGCTAGAGCCTGTCAGTTCCGTGCGGCCGATGGTACGGGTCTCCCGACCCGGACGGCGAGCCACGTGAGCATGAGACCAGGCGCCGTCCAGAGCCCTACGAGGTGCACGGCCGGCAGGGCGAGGATCGTGAGCGCCAGCGCCAGGATGACGAGCACCAACCATGCCGCTCGCCACGGCGCACGGACGTGGATCGCTGCGGCGAGCGGCAGTAGGCCGAAGAGCACCGCGATCGCCACGAGGAGCCCGGCCATCGCCGGCGACATCCCGGCCTGTAGCAGGCCCACCTGCGGCGGGATGTCGAACGGGCCGTTCGGCCCAACACCCGATGTCGCCGTTTCGTACAGCGGACCCGAGACCGCGATCGCCAGCCCCAGCCAGCCGACGACCGTCGCCGCCAGCGCCGCGCCGAGCTCGTGCGCGTCGCGATCGGCCGGCAGCGCGGGCAGGTGGATGGTCAGCCCGGCCGCGTCGCAGGCCGCGAAGGCGATCACCGCGGGCAGCACGTACCAGCCGCCCTCGAACACTGAGACGACGCAGATGCCTGCGAAGAACAGGTCGCCGGCGAGACGGACAGTCCGCCGGTCGGTCGCCGCCAGCGCGGTCCGGTACAGGACGAGCACGACCGTCCACAGGACGATCAGCCAGAGCCCACCCTCGGGCCACAGCCTCGCCTCGACGTAGCCGAGCGCGGCCTCGGCGACGAGCCAGGGCACCCAGGGCAGGACCAGGCGAACCGCCATCGCGGACCTTAGGATAGGGCAGGGGCGATAGCGGCAACCGCCGGCAGTCGAGGCGTCCTTCGTCTGCACGAGGCGGCGGTTGCGCCTGGCGCCGAGTATTGAAGCCCGCGAGCCGCCGTGCGTCTCGCGTGCATGCACCAAGCCGCGTGGCCGGAGGGACGCATCGCCGTGCAGACCGGGACGTCGGAGAGCGGGGTGGCGGTCCCATGCCCTGACGTCACACCGATCGTGACCGCGTGTTGAACTCTGAGGGCGGCTCGCACGTCTGGACAGGTGAGGGACACGTCGTCCCGGCCAGCGAGGGGCCAAGGTGGTGGCGCAGGTGATCGAGCGTCCAACGCCGGACCGAACGCCTCGGTCGATCGCGCGCGCTCCCTCGGGACCGGCGGCACCGTCGGTCGTCGAGCCGGTGCCTGCGCGACCGGTGGAGCTGGCGCATCCGAGCGCCATCGGCCGAGCGGAACTGGCCGACCGCATCGAGCGGCGCCTCCCGTCGAGCTACCGCCTGGCGGCGCTGGTCCTGGGCGACCGCGTGGAAGCGGAGGACGCGACCCACGAGGCCATCCTGTCGGCCTGGGCCCGAGCCCGGACGCTGCGCAACCTCGCGGCGATCGACGCCTGGTTCGACCGGATCCTCGTCAACGTCTGCCGCGACCGCCTGCGTCACCACCGGATCCTGCGGTTCGTCGACCTCGAGGCGGCGGCTGATGCTCCTGCGTCCGACGAGCTCGCGGAGGTGGGGCGGCGCGACGAGATCGCGCACGCCTTCGGCCGCCTCAACGCCGACCAGAAGCTCGCCATGGTGCTCCAGCACTGGGGGGACCGGTCGACCGACGAGGTCGCCGCAGCGACGGGCACTCGGGCGGGGACGGTCAAGTCCCGGCTGCACTGCGCGCTGCTGGCCATGCGCGAGGCCCTCGACGACGCCGGCGCCTTCGACGCGCCCGAGGGGAGGACTATCCGATGGCCGGCCAGCGACGGACCGACGACGCGGGACGCGAGCGGAGGCTCCGGGCGTGGCTCGCACGCGAGGTGCCCGAACAGGTCCCGGAGTCGCTCTCGGAAACGCTCACCCACCTGCGCACGGGAACCGAGCCCGTGGTCGAGCCCGTGACCAGGTCGCCTCGCCGGTCACGATCCGGCCGCCGGCTGCCGGCGGGCCTCGCGGCCGCGGTCGTCCTCGCTCTGGCCGCGGTCGGGGCGGGACTGCTCGCGATGGCCACGCAGCGGCAGCCCGGGGCATCGCTGCCCGCATCACCCGCAGCACTGCCGGCATCTCCGTCATCCGCGCCGGCCGCCGGCCTCGCGGTCGGGGCGCCCGTGCTCGTCGGCCAGCAGACGGGCATCAAGGCCGCGCTCGCCGATACCTCGAGCGGGCCGGTGGTCGCCGTCTACCCGGCCCACGTCGCGGGGCCGATGCCGACCCGCCTCGCGTCGCCGTGGCCGGCCGGAGCGACGTGCCCCCCGAGCCCGGTCGGCGTCGTTGGCGCCGCGGGCGTCGCGTGGACCATGTCCGACCAGTCGATCCTCCTGCTCGCAGGCGACTCGTCCGCGCCGGGGCCGGTCGGGATTGGCTTCACCCGCGACTGCGCGAGCACGACCGCCCTCGCGCCGGCCTCCGCAACCGCTTGGACGGTGAGCCGCGCCCCGTCGGTGGTCTCGGGAGGGGTGTGGTTCCTGGCGATGAAGCCCGGCGACCCGCAGACCGTGGTCGCCTGGTCGCCCGCGACGGGCCAGCGCGCCCAGAAGGGTGGCTTCCTGTCGTGGACCACGGATGGCGGCCGGACGTGGACGAGCGGCCAGACCGATCCGGCGATCCCGGCCGGGTGGGACTGGGCCGGCCGCCTGTGGCACGTCCTCCCCGGGCGGATCGAGTGGTCGTTCGACCCGGCCTCCGGCTTCCAGCCGACCTCGTCGATCCCGACCGACGTGACCTGGGATCCCACGACCGGCCAGGTTCCGCCACTCATGGCCGCCGGCGTCTTCCGCGACCGGGTCCTGCTCGGCGTCCGGGACGGCGCGCTCGAGTCGGTCGCGACGGACGGCTCGGGGATCGCCCGGCTGCCGATCGCGGCGTGGCGCATCTCGGCCGGATCGCGGTTCGTCGCCATCGAGGGCCGCGACCTCGCGACCGGCGCCGCGACAATGGCCGTCTCGTCCGACGGCGTCCATTTCGTGACGCGCGCGCTGCCCGACGAGTTCGCGCAGGCGCCGACCGACTCGGTCGCCCTGCTCGCGCTCGACGACCGGGTCCTGGTGACCGACTGGCCGCAGGCCGCAAACCCGGCCGACCAGGTCATCCATGTCTGGTCGGTGCCGGTGACCGGAGCCCCGCCGCCACCGGCCCTGCCAAGCCCTGCGACTCCGCCCTCTCCCACGCCCGCCGTGGCGATCCTCCAGCCCTCGACGCTCGCGTTCTGGGACCAGCAGCGGGGCCTCGTCGCCGGCTCGTACGGCGTGCCCGGAGAGACCGGCGTGGGGCGGATCCTGCGGACGACCGACGGCGGCCGCACGTGGACGTCCGTCGACTCGCCGCCGGATCCGGTGAGTGAGCTGTGGGTGACCGGCTCGAGCGACGCCTGGGCACTCTCGAGCTGCCCGGATGGCACGACGCCGTGCCGTTACCTCCTGAGCAGCACCGACGGCGGGACGACGTGGACCTCGGCCCCGACGAACCTGGCGTGGGTGAGCTTCGGCACGGGGGTCGACGGCTGGGGCGTCGGGGCCGCGCCGGGCGTGATGGCCAGCGGGCTGTACCGAACGAGCAACGGCGGGTCGACTTGGACGTCGGTTCGGTCACCGTGTCAGGGCTCGACGGCCGGACCGCTGCGGGCGGTCGCGTTCCGTGCGGCGACGTCCGGCATGGCCGTCTGCGCGGCCACGCTTGGCGCGGGTGGCGAGTTCCACAGCGTCCTCTCGACCTCGGACGGTGGCGTCACGTGGCAGGTTCGGGCGTCCGTGGCTCCGGCACCCTCACAGCAGACCGGCAGAGTGCCCTCCGTCGGCTCGCTCCAGTACGGGGGCTACATCCAGGGCGTGGTGCTCGCCTCGGACGGCACGGCCTGGATGTGGGGTGGGCGGATGGACGTGCTGCTGAGCACCGACGATGGTGTCACGTGGAGCGGGGGTGGCCTGACCAGCGACGGGGGCGGGATGGCGGAGGCCTGGCCGCTCGACGCAGGGCATGGGTTCGCGCTCCTGTGGGACCCGAACCGCCAGGCGACGCTGCTCGAGGCGACGGGGGACGGCGCGCATACATGGCAGGAGCGCATGGCGTGGCCGCTCACCGGGTTGTCGCCGGCGGGCCCGGGACAGCCGTAGCCGAGCCGGAGAGATGGATCCTTGCGTCTTGGTGGAAGGACCGGAGCGTCTGGGATGAAACCTCGAATCCGCATGCTGCCGCTCCGGCAGTTCGCCGTGCTGCCGGCCGCGCTCGCGCTCCTTGCTGCCTGCGCCTCGGCTCCGTCGATCGGATCTCCCTCGGAGGCGTCGCCTCCCGCGCCGTCGGCGTCATCCGCTCCGACGCGGATCCAGGTCCCGTCACCGGCGCCCGTCGGGTCGGCGCCTGCGGGCTCGGAGCCCGTCGGGTCGGCGCCCGCGGTGACGTCCGTCTCGCCCCCGATCGCGGTGCCCGCGGGGACCCGGACCGACGCGATCGACGGAGTGGCGTTCTTCAGCGCGGAGCGCGGTCTCCTCGTGGGCGGGACCGGTGGCGAGGGCGGCCTCGTGGCGACCGGCGAGGGGCTCGTGTGGCGCACCGAGGACGGTGGCGCGCACTGGGCGAAGGCGACGATGTCGCCAGGTCCGTTGCGCTCCGTGGCGGTGGTCGGCAGCTCGCTCGCCTGGACGAGCTCGGTGTGCGGGTCGGGCGACCCGTCTGGTTGTCGGCCACAGCTGCTCGCAAGCCGGGACGGCGGTGTGACCTGGCGGACGATCGCAGACCACGGCTTCGTCGCCCTCGACTTCCTCGACGCGACCCGCGGCTGGGGCCTGGAGGCCACCCTCCGGCCGTCGCTCCAGATGACCAGCGACGGTGGCCGCAGGTGGTCTCCTGCGCCGTCGCAGCCCTGCCCGACCTACCCGCCGCTGGCGGCCGACGGGGTGAGCTTCACCGACCGGGTGCATGGCTGGGTCGCCTGCTCGGGGTTGGGCGAGGCTGGCAACTCGGACAAGGCGGTCGTTGCCACCGACGATGGCGGCCGCACCTGGCACGTCGTGGCCAGCGCCTATCCGGTGCAGGGCTATCCGGCGCCGACCACTGGCTCGATCCCGGAGCTCGACGCGCTGTGGGGGATCGCGATGCGGACGAACGGCACCGGCCTCATCTGGATGCCCCTCGGCGGCGCCGACGGGACCTGGCTCACGGCCGACAGTGGCCGCACCTGGGCCGCGATCCAGATGGGCGCCGAGCCCGGTGCCTTCGGGGCGGTCGCCGGATGGCTGGTCGACGACGGGACCTGGTTCCTCGTCCTCGACGCGACGCCGCCCGCCGAGCAGCTCGTCCGCAGCACCGACGCCGGCCGAACGTGGGAGGCGATCCGGACGCCCGGCTGATCCGGCGCCCTCGTGGCGGCCGGCCTGGGTCGATCCGCCGGACGCGCGATGGCGGCCCCGCGAAGATGGAACGATCGCCCGTCGCCGTTCGTCAGGACGGCATGGTCGGGGCGGAGGAGCTGGAGAGGGCCGCGCTGGTGGACCGCACGTCCGGGGAGATGCTGACCGGATCGCGGAAGGCGTTCGAGCGCCTCACGGCGGCGCGGCTCGACCGAGCGTATCGGCTCGCGGGCATCGTCCTCGGCGATCCATCCGAGGCGCAGGACGCGGTGCACGATGCCGCCCTGCGGGCGTGGCGCCACTGGGGAGACCTGCGCGACTCGCAACGGTTCGACGCATGGTTCGACCGCATCGTCGTGAACGTTTGCCGGGACCGGTCGAGGCGCCGCCGCCTCTCGCCCGTGAGTCTCGCCACGCCGATCGACCTGCCCGGCCCCGACGCCTCGGCGACGCTGACCGAGCGCGACGCCCTGGATCGTGCGCTCGCGGACCTCCCGGCTGAACAGCGGCTGGTGCTCGCGCTCCGGTTCGTCGAGGACCTGACGGTCCCGGAGATTGCCGCGCGGACGGGCGTGCCCGACGGCACGGTGAAGAGCCGGCTGCACCGCGGGCTGTCGGCGCTCCGGGCGAGCTATGACGCGGCCCAGCGGACGGCGCGTGTGGCGCGATGAAGGACAACCATGGCGCCGCGCCGAGCAACCGCGGCGAAGACTGGAGTGGAGCGATGAACGGCGACCAGGCGCACAGCGCCGTCCCGACCGAAAGGGCGCGGGGTGACGACCCAGGTGCTGGCGACGAGCGTTTCGAGCGGGCAGTGCGCGATGCGCTCCTCCGGCGCAGTCCCGGCGAGGCGCCGGTGTCGCTCCGCGCGAACGTGCGGGCCATCCCCGACGCGGACGCGGGGCGGCCGCGTCGGTCCATCGGCCGGTTAGGGATGCGACTCGTCGCCGCCCTCGCCGCTGCGGCGGTGGTCGTGGTGGCGGCCGGGATCCTCGTGGCGACGAGGCCACCGGCCGAGACTGGAACCGTGCCAGTCGCATCGTCCCGCCCGTCCGCCTCGACACTGATCCCGTCTCCGACGCCCAGCTCTCCGACGCCAGGCCCATCCGTGGAGCCCACCCCGTACGAGCCCGCAGGCCCCCCGTTCGTGTTCGTCGGAGGCCAGTGGGGCACCCTCGATTGGTCCGCGCGCTCCACGTTCCCGGATCCCTCGGGACCCGAGGATCTGGTGTTCTTCTTTGACCAGGTCTACGCCACCGGGCAGGTACAGGTCGGCTCGTCGACCGAGACCGCGTTCTGGAGCTCCGTCGACGGCCTCAGCTGGACCGAGCTCCGCAGCGGCGATCCGGCGTTCGCCGGGGCAGGGCCGCTGACGCTCGTCGCGACGACGTCCGGTCTCGTCGCGTGGGGCCAGGACGGCGAGCCCGCCTGCTCGGCCCCTGGCGCGGGCAAGACGTGCGGCCCGGTGCCGCAGGCGATCTGGACGTCGCCCGACGGGGTGTCTTGGACGCGGGCCGTGGGACCCGCCGACCTCTCCGGGGCCACCATCAGCAGCATTGCCACGGCACCCTCGGGACTCGTGGCTGTGGGCCAGACCGCTTCGGGCAGGGCTGCCGTCTGGACCTCGGCGAGCGGTGCCCGCTGGCAGCGCGAGTCGCTCGGGGCGCTGTTCACCGACGCGCACCTCTACTCCGTGCGCGCGGCCGGACCGGGCTTCGTCATCGGCGGCGGCACGGGCTCCCAGCAGGTCAGCGTGACGGGCGGACCCGCGTCGACGGTCCCCGTGACTGCCGCGACTTGGTGGTCCGCCGACGGGCGCAGCTGGACGAAGGGGACGGTCGAGCGGTCGGCAGCGGGGGGCGCCTACGTGTCCGGGATCTTCGTCGGCGAGGACGGCCTCGTCGCCGTCGGTTCCGCAAGTGGCGGCAAAGAGGGGACCGCCTGGACGTCGACGGACGGGCAGACCTGGACCCCGATCGCCGCGGCCGTTGGAGGTCCCGGGTCGCCGCCGCCAGGTGGGTCAGTGCTGCCCTCCTACACGATCGCCGACGACGGGGTCCACCTGATCGCGACGAGCTACGGGGACCGTGACGCGGTGGTCTGGTGGAGCTCGACCGATGGCAGGAACTGGCAGCGGCTCGCCGAATCTGGAGCCACCGGCACGAGCCCGGTGTTCCAGGGCGACGCCGCGCAGGCGGATCGCTGGATGTCCCGCAGCATCGTTGTCCCCGACGGCGTCCTCGTGATCGGCGCGAGCGCCGGGGACCCGCCGCTCACCCGCGTGTGGCGGGCGACGGCCAGCGCGTCGACAGCGGTGGCGTCGCCCTCGCAGCCGGTCTCGGCTCCGGTGTGCACGACCGGGCAGCTCCGGATCTCGACGGTCGAAACGGGCGCGGCGGCGGGAACCGTTGGCGGCTGGCTCAGGTTCGTGAACGTCGGCAGCGCCGCCTGCTCCATGCGGGGGTGGCCCACCGTCGTCGCCATCACGGCATCAGGATCCGAGACCCGCGCGAAGGACGCGCCGGCCGTGCTCGACTCGCCGCCGCTTCAGGCGGCCCCGACCGTGACCCTGGATCCCGGACTGGACGCCTTTGCCGCGTTCGCCGGCGGCGACAACCCGGCCGGTCCGGCAAGCACCTGCCCGCCGCCGTACTCGACGCTCCGGGTCACGCCGCCGAGCGCGTCGGGGTCAACCACGGTGTCCGCCTGGCTGGCCGGCCTGGGTGCCAACCTGCCGGCTTGCGTCAGCATCGAGGTCACGATGGTCCTGCCGCGCTCGCTGGTTCCCTTCGTCCCGCTGACGCCATAGCCGCCCCCGGCCCGCGGTCCGCAGCGCGGAGGTCGCGCGCATACTCGCCCCGTGAACGTCTCGTCTCGGCTGCCGGGACTGGTCGCGCTCGTGATCGGCGTCGTGGCCGCCCTGCTCATGCTCGTCGGGCTCGGCGTGCCCGTCGGAGCCGGCCTGCTCGTTGGGCTGGTCCTCGGATTGGTCGTCCTCCTCGGCGTCGCCGCTCGCCGGCCTGCAGGCGCCGTCTCGTTTCTGACCGCGCGGCCGGCGGGACACGAGCCGGACCACGAGCTGATCATGCGGCACGGCCGGGAACAGATGGCCGTCAGTGCGGTCGACGCAAGCGACCTGCGACGCGTGCTGCCGTTCGCGACCGCCGTTGAGGGTGCGAGTATCCGGGTCGAGCTGGTTGCCCTCGAGCTGCGAGCGGATGGCGGGATCGCCATCCTGGTCGCACGCGCCCGACCGCCGGCCTCGATGGGCCACTTCCTCGAAGTTGCGGCCGCAGACGACGTCGGGACGGCATACGGCGCCGCGGGCCAGAGTTCGGGCGGTCCCAATCCCGGCGTGGGCCGGATCGAGCTGCGCTTCGCGCCCGCGCCGCCACCGGCCGCGCGCCGCCTCACTCTCCGCATTGACGCGTTCCTCGACCCGTTCCCGGCTCCCGCCCGTCGCCTCGCCGGGCCGTGGGTCTTCGAGCTGGACCTGCCCGGCGACGAGAGCTGACGAGCGGGACGTGCTCGACGCGGTTGCGGCCCGGCTTTCGCTGCGAGCGGGAACCGCCGAGCCGGCTCTGACGTCGAGACGGGCGCGATGACCGACGAGCGCGACCAGGGCCGGGTTCGGGGCGCCGCCCTGCGCGCGCGCCGCTCGCCGCGCCTGGCGCTCGCGGCCATGGTGCTGGTGCTGGCGGTCGGGGGCGCCTTCACGGCGCAGGCGACCGGAATCGTCTCGCAACGGCCTCCCGCAACTCCGGCGCCCATCGCCGTCTTCGACGCAGCGCAGCTGCGGGCGGCGATCGAGCAGGAGCGGGCGGGCGGGATCGAGCCGCGAGACGTGATCGGGGATGTCGCCATCGACCCGGCCCGACGGACACCGCCGCTCGACCGGGAGTGCGTCCCGCTCGGGCAGTGCACCGTGATCGGGACGCTCGCAGGCTTCGACGCGACGCTCGGCACGGTCACGGTTCGTGCGGAGGACCAGCGGGTCCCGCCGCCAACCGATGCCGCCTCCCTGCAGGCGCCGGTCGCGGTGCGCCTTTCCCCGTCCGGCCCGATCGAGTTCCTGGGCCACGTCAACCTCGGGACGGCAACTCGCGCGTTCGACGTCGCCGGCGCGCTCGCCCTGGGGAAGATGGCGGCGACCGGCGACGTGATCGCCGCGACCGGGTGGCTCGTCGGCGTCGAGGGTTTCTCGTGCGGCCCCGTTCCGATGCCGGGCCCGGTTGTCCCGGCGCCGTTCTCCTGCCAGCTGCCAGAGTTCCTGACCGCGACGCCGATCCGCCCGGTCTCGGGCGGCGGCAACAGCTTCGCGATGTCGGCCCCGACGGGAGCGGTCCAGCTCCAGATGGGCGCCTACCAGGAGTTCGCCCCCCAGCCGTCGTTCGACGGCGTCAACGACGTGCCGCGACTCGGCACGTACCTGCTGCGCATGGTGGCCATCAACCAGTCGAACTGCGAGCACTGCCGGGGCTGGCTGGCGGTCGGGCGGCTCGACGCATCGGCGGTGCCCGCGTCCCCGGCTCCGTCCGGCTACCAGCTGCTCGTGCGCTCGCCCGACGAGCTCGCGCTGGCGCTCGCGCAGGACCGGCCGGCCATCGTCGGTCAGATCGAGTTCGTCGACGGCCGGATCTTCCCCGGCACCGCGAGCGGGTGCACCGGTTCCGGGCCGTGCTCGCTCGGCGTGCTCGGGGGCACGTCGGAGCAGGTCGTCGCGACGCCCTTCGTTGTCTCGCAGTCCGTCCCCGGCGACGATGCCCAGGTCTGGGGCGTGCTGGCGCTGCTCGTCCGCCCGACCGGCCTCGAGTACCTCGGCGAAGGCGGCGTCCCGCTCCCGCTGTCCGAGCTCGCCGACCCGTTGATCACGAACGGCATCCCGCTCCAGGTCCACCCGGTCGAGGCCTGGCTCGTCGGCGAGGGGGCCGTGCCGTGCGCGTCGTTTGTGCACACCCCACCGGCGGACACGCCGTTCGACACCTGCGGCGGCTCGTGGCTCACGGCCTCGTCGCAGCAGCCTGTCCAACGCAACGGAGCAGGCTTCTCACACGTCGTGCCGCGCGGCGCAATCAGGGTCCAGCCCGGCGCCTACGACGAGTTCGCTCCGTCACCCGCGCCCGAGCCCGACGGCGTCGGGTTCGTGCCGCGCGAGGGGACCTACCTCGTCCGGATGGTCACGTGGACGCCGCCCGGTGGCAAGGCGGAGATGGGCTGGCAGGTGGTCGCGCGGCTGGCGCCCTAGTGGAGGACGACGACTTCGCGCTGCTCGGCCGGCAGATCGGCTAGCACCCGTCGCAGCGCGTCCCGCTCGGCCAGCCGGGTCGCCGGGAAGGCCGCCACCGGCTCCGGTGCGTCGTCGATCGACAGCGTCCGGACACGCCGCCGGCGCCGAAGGCGATCCCGGCATCCGTTCACGAGGATGCGCTGGAACCAAGGACCGAACCGCTCGGCGTCCCGCAGGCTCCCGAAGCGATCCCACGCCTGGACCGCCGCGTCCTGGACGGCGTCCTGCGCCTCAACCTCGCTGCCGAGGAGGACCGCGGCGAGCCGGTACGAGGCGGCGAGCTGCCGATCCGCGAGCCGGGCGAACGCCTCGGCACGAAGCGCCTCTCGGCTCCGGGCCGCCGCCCCGGGCTCCGTCACTGCCGCCTCCCGTCCGAACATGCCGTTCCAGACGATGCAGCCCCCCGAATCGTTCGATCCTCGCTCATGCGCCGCGCAAGCGTGACGTCGAAACGCAGGTCCCTGACGGGTCGAAGGCCTCTTGACCCCCTCGGCTCAGATCCTGAGCCTCGATTTGACGATCGGCCCAAAGATGAGGCGAGCGCTCTCTACGCCGCGACGAGCGCTGGTGTCCGGAACCGACGGGCCGCGACGTTAGGTTAGTAGTTCCGGGCGCACGGGAGGCGTCAAGATGACAGGTCCCAGTTCTGATCCCCGGCTCCTCGGGGCAGTCTGGGCGAACGAGGAGCGCGCCGCCGCCGGACAGTCCGACACGGCCCAGGCCAGGCGGCACCGTGCCGCGGATCGTGTCGCGGCGCGAGCCCGAGCCTCCGATACGCCGCGCGAAGGGGTGCTGCGGCGAGTTGCACGCTGGCTGCGCCTCCGGCGATGAAGCGCTGGCGCGCGATGAGCGTGACCGGGCGCGCAGACGAGGCGAGTCAGGCCAGGCGACGGGACATCACGGCGGCCGCGGTCATGCTCCTCACGTTCGTGTGCCTGGCCGTGATCGGCCGCTTCGTGTTCCTCGAGACCCAGATGGAGCCCACCGGCGGAGCGTTCGGGATCCCGACCCGCATCCCGCTGTGCGGTCGCCAGTTCGAGACGTCGCCCGACACGGCACGCCGGTACACGATGGCCGAGATCGAGGCGACGATCACGCCGGGCTACCGGCCGATCGTCCTTGAGCCGACGATCGGCGATCTCCCGGTGCTGGGGCTCTTCGAGTCGCACCCGTACCCGCCCGGCATGGCGGCCTGCGACACGCTGATCTTCCTGCATGTCGGCCCCGACTCGTACCTGAGCTACGGGCTCATGGGGAGCGCGTAGGCATGAAGGAGGGAGAGTCTGGGGATGGCGAGATCGGACGCGGAGCGAGGACGTGCACGTGACGGAGCTGGCGCTGGAGGTCCGGCGACTGTCGAAGCGCTACGGCCGCCACACGTGGGCGCTGCGCGACGTCGACCTCGCGCTCGAGGCGGGCGGCATCATCGGACTGGTCGGGCCGAACGGGGCAGGCAAGAGCACGCTGCTCAAGACCTGGATCGGGTTCGAGCGTCCGACCGCTGGCGAGGTGCGAGTGTTCGGCGCCGACCCGTGGCGCGAGCGCGCCGCGGTCCTCTCTCACACGGCGTACCTGCCGCAGTCGCCCGCGCTCTACCGCGACCTGCGCGTGTCCGATCACCTCGAATTCGTCGCCCACTACCGGGGCGCGGGCTTCGACCGGGCATGGGCGGCGAAGCGGCTCGTCGACCTGCGCGTACCGCTCGACGCCGTGGCGGGCTCGCTCTCGGGCGGTCAGGCCGCCCAGGTGGGACTCGCCATCGCGCTCGGCCTGCGCGCGGCGGTGCTGCTCCTTGACGAGCCGCTGGCGAACCTCGACCCGCTCGCCCGGCGCGAGTTCATCGAGGTGCTCGTCGACGACCTCTCCGCCTCGGGTGCCACCGCCATCCTGTCCTCGCACATCGTGTCGGACATCGAGCGCGCGTGCGGCCGCCTCGTCGTGCTCGGGGTCGGACGTCTGCTGCTCACAGGGGCTGTCGAGGAGATCCTCGCGGCGCACGCGATCGCGGGCGAGGCCGACGCGCTGGAGGCGGCGAGGGATCCGGACGCGCGGCCTGCGGATGACAGGTCGGCCATCGTGGCGGAGCTGCCGGGCGGCGGCACGCTCGTGCGCGTCGGTCCGGCTGTCGCAGCACACGGCTGTCGGCCGGCCACCGTCGATGATGTCGTGCTCGGCTACCTCGTTGCCGGGCGGGCGCTCGAGGGATGACCCCCATTCGTCTCTGGTGGCGTGGCAGCCGCCGCCTCGTGCTGCTCGCGGCCGCCGTGGTCGCGGTCGTCGCCATCGCGGGGATTGCGCGGGCGGCGACCCTCACATGTCCGTCCGAAGTGAATGTCTGGCAGTGCGCGTCGATCGGTGACTCCGACCCGTTCGCGAGCCTCGCAACGTTCGTCGTGGCCCTGGTCCCGGTGCTCCTCGGCCTGCTGCTCGGCGTCGACGCGATCGGCGGCGAGATCGAGGCGGGCACAGCGCGACTCGCGTGGTTGATCGCGCCCGATCGGCGGGGCTGGCTCGTCGGGCGGATCGCCCCCGGCCTGCTCGCCACGCTCGCAGTCGGACTCGTCGCCGGTGCGATGAACACGCTCGTCGTGGCCCTGCTCCACCCCGGGCACGCCCTGCCGAGCTCGTTCGTCAGCTACGGGCTGTGGGGTCCCATCCTCGCCATGCGCGCGCTCGGCGGGTACGCGATCGGCGTCCTCCTCGGGCAGGCCCTGCGTCGTGTCGTCCCCGCGGTCGCGCTCGGGCTCCTCGCGGTCGCGATCCTGCTGCCGGGGGCGCTCATTGTCGGCCGCGCGTTCGAGCCGGCGGTGCCCATCGCGCTCAGCGACCCGACGACGGCCGACGCCCTTCCGGTGGCCACCGGCATGAACGGCCCCGACGGCCACCCGCTCGAGGGTCCGTGCCTGGCGCCCAACTTCCCCGATGATCCGACGGGCGAGAAGCAGCTGGCGTGGCAGGACCGGAACTGCATTCCCTGGCAGACGGTCCTTCCGGGTCCAAAGATGTCGATCGTCGAGCTTCGCGAGTCGGCAGTGCTCGCGGTTGCCGTGCTTCTCTCGGGCGGCGCGGCGTTCGGGCTGGTGGGGAGCCGGAGGCCGTAGGGTGCTCGTGACCCTCCGCCTGACGCTCCGGCGGCTCGCCCTCGAAGCGCTCGTCTGCCTCGCCGCCAGCATCGTGATCACCCTCGGCGGGTACCTTCTCGCCCGGATCGTCGCCACCGCCCGGACGCCCGAGGCGGTCCAGGCCTGGATGGGCCTCGTCCCGTATGCGAAGGAAGCCCTCCTCGTCGCGCCGATCGTCGCGGCGATCGTGCTCGGCACCTCGCTCGCGGCGTCGGAGATCGAGCGCGGGAATGCGGCGTTCGCCTGGTCGATCGCCCTCGACCGGCGGCGCTGGCTGGCGGAGACGGCCGCAGCCGGCGCGCTCCTCGCGCTCGTCGTCTCGATCCCGCTCGCCTGGGCGAGCGCCGAGCTCGGCGCCGCGCTCGGGCCGCTCCTCGACGCGCGGACCTCGGGATGGATCGACCCGGCCTGGCCGCTCGTGCTCGCCCGACCGCTCGTCGCGTACGCCCTCGCCTGGCTGGCGGGGCTCCTCGTCGGTCGCTCACTGCCGGCGCTCCTCGCCGTCATCCTGGCCGCCGCGGTCGTCATCGGTAGCCTCGAGCTCGGGTTCGCGGCGGGGCGCTCGGCCGTCGCGATCTCGATCGACCCGGCGACCCCGGCCACGTTCTGGGTGAGCGATGCCGTCCGGCTCACCGATGGCCGGATCGTCCCGGTTGGCGAGGCGACGGCGCTCACCCAGCCGGTGCCGGGCGTGTTGAGCGAGTCGATGGACCCTCAGTACATTGCGGTCACGCTCGGGCTCTCGCCGGAACTGCGGCAAGAGGAGCCCGCGATCGAGATCGCGGGCTCGCTGGCCGCCGCATGCGTCGTGCTGATCGGGGCGGTGATCGTCCTCGGCCGTCGTCGGCCCGGGTAGCGCGCGCGGAGACCGGTATCGGAGGAACGAGGCGGAGGCTGGCATGAGATGTCGAGGCAGCGGTTTCCCGTTGGGCCCGGGCGGCGGAGCGGCATGCGTCGTCGTCCTGGCGGCGGCGTTGACGGCGGGGTGTTCCGGGGGAACGGCGGTCAGCGTGTCCGACAGCGTGACGGCGGCTCCGATGTGTCCCCTGGCCACTGGCGCGACGGTGGTTCCCGCCTGCACCCCGCAACCGCTGTCGGGCGTCCACCTGACGATCGTCACGGCGACCGGCGGCTCACAATCCGGGACGGTCGTCGCCGAGCCGGTGACGGACCAGACGGGCTCCTTCGTCGTCGCGCTCCAACCAGGCGAGTACCGCGTCCAGGGGCAGGGCATGCCTGCGCTGGTCGCGCCGTCGCCGGTGTTCTTCGACGTCGCCGCGGACAGCCGGCCCGTCGAGATCACCCTCAGGTACGACGCCGACATCCGGTAGCAGCGATATCGGCCGTCCTGTTGTCCGAAGTCGCCTGGGCTGTGCGTCTTCAGGACATGAGCAGCGAGGCAGCCGTCGCGGACGTCGACCAGGCCGCGGTTGGTGTGCACGCCGCCGACGCCCTGGAGGTGCTCTACCTCACCCACCGGGAAGCTGTCTTCCGCTACCTCCGGGCGATCAGCCGCGACGAGGACGGCGCGCTCGACCTCACGGCGACGACATTCGAGCGCGCGTTTCGCGAGCTGCGTGCCGGGCGCGAACCCGGTATCGGGTGGCTGCTGCGAACCGCGCGGAACGCGGCGATCGATGCGGACCGGCGGGCTCGGACTGCGGCGCTCCTCCGTTGGCGATCTGCCGTGGTCGAGCCGTCCGCTCCGTCGCTCGAGGAGCGCGCGCTCGGGCTGGAACGGGCGGAGCGGGTTCGCGCCGCTCTGGCGCACCTGCCCGGACCCCAGCGCGACACCATCGCGCTGCGCTACACGACCGATCTGACCGTGCGAGAGATCGCCGACGTGATCGGCAAGAGCCCGAGTGCCACCCAGAAGCTGCTCGATCGTGGCCGCGTCCGCCTCAAGGAGGCGCTCCATGACCTCGCCTGAGTTCGAGACGACCCTGCGCTCCGTCCTCGACACACCCATGACGGCTCGTCAGCGCGCCGCGCTTGATGCCCGGCTGGAGGAGCGTCTCGCGGACGCCACGTCGCACAGGATCCGCGTCCGACGCCGGTCCATCCTCCTGGCGGCCGCGGTGCTGCTCCTCGTCGTGCCCGCGGTGTTCCCGGTCTCGGCACTCATCCGGACGACGGAAGCGCCGCTCGGTCTCGAGTCGTCGGCGGCGTTCCAGGCCGAGATCGACGCGGCGGAGAAGCTGGTTCCGCTCCCCGCCGGAGCCACGTGGCCCCCGTACCTCGTCGCGCAAGACGGAGCCAACTACTCGGCCGGCGGCGGTCGATCGTGGGTGGAGATGGTGGCGTTCTGCAGTTGGAGCCGCTCGTGGCTCGACGCGACGAGGACCGGGGCGTCGGAGCAGGCGCAGGTGGCGCGGACGACGATCCTGTCCGTGTCGACGTGGGAGTTGTATGGCGGTCAGTTCTCGACGGACAGTTCGCGCAACGCCATTGGACGCGTGGTCGCGGCCGTGCGCGCTGGTGACGCCTCGACCGTCGCAGGCTTTGTCCAACTCAATTGCGCCGGGTAGCGGAGAACGAGGAGGCCGCGCGACGACCCAGGCCGACCGAGACCGCGTGGGCGAGCGTCGCCCCCCGGGCTCGCTCGAACGCCACGGCTTCTCCCAGAACCCGGTTTCGCCGCGCCGCCCCTGCTTCAAGTCGCACCGGTAGCGGTGCCGCGGTTGTCGTCACGATAGATCGGCGAGCCTGCCTGGCGAGCCTCGGTATCGACGGTCGCCTCGA
>JAJYJR010000025.1 GCA_021789355.1 Chloroflexota bacterium
GGCTTGGGCGCAGGGTTGGGTGCCTATCCCGCTCAGCCACGGAGCGCGTAATGCAAGAGATCTGGCCGCACGGGCCCGGACGGCCCGGTGGCGCCGCGCGGCGCGGGTGTCGAGCGCGAGCCAGGCGCGGGTCAGGCGCGCGGCTCCTCCCGGCCAGATGGTGGACCGCGTACCCCGGATCCGGCCGGACGGCGGACCGCCTACCCCGGATCCGGCCAGATGGTGGACCGCGTACCCCGGATCCGGCCGGACGGCGGACCTCGCACCCCGGATCCGGCCAGACGGTGGACCGCGCACCCCGGACCGCGACTGTGGACTTCACGTGCGATTGCGGAGCCTGAGCCGTGATAGCGCGGGAGCGTGCCGCCAGCGGCTCGCTCGGATCAGGCCCGCCGGGACGCTACAGGACGGCCGGGGTCGGAGAGCAGCACGTTGCCCACGCCGAAGCCCGTGACCGGCACCTGGACCGTCTGGCCCGTCCCTGAGACCCCGGGACGGCGTCGCGACGAGGCTCGAGAAGGTCTTCGCCGCCATGCCGTCCGGCCTCATGGCAGGGCCGTCGCGTGCCAGCTCGCGGAACGTTCGCCGACCCGGAACTCGCCGACGCCGCCCTCTGCTGGACGCTGCGGACCTTCCGCGCCTGCGGCGACAGCGCCGAGCGGGACAAGACGGTCGGCCACAGCGCCGGGGGTGTACTACGTGGCGACGTCGGGTCTGGTCGTCCGACCGAAGCCCGGCACGCGCCCGCAGGTGGACGTGGCGACCACCCGGTGGCGGGGGTAGCAGCAGAGGTCACCCACTGGCCGAAGGCCCCATTGGCGGCCGAGTTCGCCGTCAGTCTCTGCCTGTCCACGGTACCTGAGCGCGTCTCGTGGTTTCGCGCCGGGGTGGGGAGCCGCCTCTGGTCGCCCGGTGCGTTGTTGGGACGAGGATCGCCGATCCCCGGTCGTGGTGGCGGCCTCACGCAGCGGATCCGGTCACGCGGCGGCGGTGCCCCTCGGTGCGCCTCAGCTACGCGTAGCGCGCGAAGGCGCTCTCGACGCACTCGAGCTCGCCGGCGAGACCGGCGGGCACTGGTGCGGGCAGAGCATCGAGCAGGTCCGCGATCAGCCGGCGTCGGTAGTCGACCAGGTCCCTCCACAGCTGGAGCCCCGCCGCGGTGGGGCGCACGATGGTGCCCCGGCGATCGGCCTCGTCGCGCGCCGTCGTCACCAGGCCGCGGCGCTCGAGACGTCGCACCAGCCGGCTGGCCGAGGGAAGCGTCATGCCGACGCGGGTGCCAATCTCGCTGACCCGGACCCCGTCGGCCCGCGCCACCACCAGCAGGGCGCGCCACTGAGGCAGGGTCAGCTCGGCGGCCGGGGCGAACTCGGCGAGCGCCACCGTCGTCATCCCGACAGCCCCCACCACCAGGCGCTCCAGAGCCTCGACGAGTCGCGGATCGGCCATGCCACCTCCGGCCAATGTGGCGCACGTGTTGTCGTACGACAACGATACCCGGTGACGGGACGGCCGGGTTGCCCGGCCTCGGTCTGGCCAGGCCTCACCCCCGAGGTGGGTGGAAGCACACGTCCGAAGTAGTAGTCGCACAGCAACTATTGTTTCTTATGCACTCACGATCCGGGCACCACGGCAGCCCGGCGTTGGTTGTCGTGGCAATGGTCCGATGCGGAGGATGGCTACCTGTGGAGGCCCCCGAGGCGCACGCGCCGGTCGCTTCGTCCGAGGAAGACCTCGAGCGGCGCACGCCCACGGCGGGCGAGCGGCAGCTGGGCGACTTCACCATGTCGCCGGACGACCTGCGGCTCATCCCTCTTGCGCTCGTGATCGGGGTCATCGCGTCCGTCATCGCACTGGTCCTGCTGGACCTGATCGGGCTCATCACCAACCTCCTCTACTACGGCCGGCTGGACCTCCACCTCACCTCCCCGGCGCAGAACCAGCTCGGGTTGCTCTCGATCGTGATTCCTGTCGCGGGCGGCCTCGTCGTCGGACTCATGGCGCGTTTCGGCTCGGAGCGCATACGGGGGCACGGCATTCCCGAAGCCATGGAGACGATCCTCGTGGGTGGCAGCCGGGTGGAGCCTCGCCTCGCGATCCTCAAGCCCATCTCGAGCGCGATCAGCATCGGGACCGGCGGTCCGTTCGGCGCCGAGGGCCCGATCATCCTGACCGGCGGCGCCTTCGGGTCGCTGGTGGCACAGTTCGTCGCCCTGAGCGCGGCCGAGCGCAAGACGCTGCTCGTGGCGGGTGCGGCCGCAGGCATGACCGCGGTGTTCGGCACGCCCATCGCCGCGACCATGCTCGCGGTGGAACTCCTGCTCTTCGAGTGGAAACCGCGCTCACTGATCCCCGTGGCGGCTGCATCGGCCCTGGCCGCGGCGATCAGGATCGGCTTTGCGGGCACCGGCCTGATCAGCCCGGTGCCGCTCTTCCCGGTGCCGGAGCACGCCATCCTGAACGACGCCGGGCTGGTGAGCGCGCTCGCGGTGGGGATCGCCGGCGGGCTGACCGCCTGGCTCCTCACGGCCTGCGTGTACGGCGCGGAGGACGGCTTCAAATGGGTGTTCGCGCGGATCCGCCTCCATTGGATGTGGTGGCCGGCGATCGGCGGACTCATTGTGGGCCTGGGCGGCCTGGTCGATCCGCGCGCGCTCGGCGTGGGATATGACTCGATCCGTGCCGAGCTGGCGGGCCAGATCGCACCGGTGGGCCTCCTGACGCTGTTCGGCGTCAAGCTCGCGATCTGGGCGCTGGCGCTCGGCTCGGGCACGAGCGGCGGCATCCTCGCGCCGCTGCTGCTGATGGGCGGCGCCGTCGGCGGGTTGATGTCGCCCGTCCTGCCAGGCGGATCGGAGGCGATCTGGTGCCTCATCGGCATGGCGGCCGCGCTCGCGGGCGTGACGCGCTCGCCATTCACCGGGGTGATCTTCGCCCTGGAGCTCACCCACGACCAGAATGCGCTGCTGCCGCTGCTGATCGCGTGCACGGCCGCGTACGCCATCAGCGTGCTCGCCCTCAAGCGCTCGATCCTGACCGAGAAGGTGGCGCGACGCGGGTTCCACGTCATGCGTGAATACGCCGTGGATCCGCTGGAGGCGCTCTTCGTGCGCGACGTCATGCGCACGAACGTCGTGTCCCTCGAGGCGGCACGCCCGCTCGCGGACCTCGGAGCCGTGCTCATGGATCGGCAGAACGACGGACAGAGGCTCTTTCCGGTCGTCGGCCCCGACCGAGCTCTGGTGGGCGTTCTTGGCCGGAGGGAGATCGGGGAGGCGCTCGAGGCGCCTGCGGACCCGGCGGTGCTCGTCGCCGCCCTGGCGCGCGAACGGATGATCGTCACGTATCCCGACGACACGCTGCGCCAGGCCGCGGACGAGATGGCCGGCAGCCAGGTGGGGGTCATGCCCGTCGTCGATCGGCAGCATCCGACGACCTTGCTCGGACTGGTCAGCACGTACGACCTGTTCCGCGCCCGGACGCGACTGCTCGAGGAGGAGCGGCACCGTGCGCACACGCTCCGACTGCGCTTCGTGCCGGGGTTGCGACCGCGTGGCGCGGTTGCGGGACCGGCGCCAGGGCAGCAGGGCCGGTCCGATCGATCGGCACGAGACTGCCAGCGACCGTGGGCTCCATCCGGCCGAACCGCCCGGAGGACGAAGATGGAACTGCTGCCCTTCGACCGCGACCTGCCCTGCCCGGCCTGCGGCATCCGCCTGGCGATCGTTGGTGTGTGTCGCGAGCCTCACCGCGATCTCGTGCACTCGAGCGTTTCCGACGCGCCAGTCGAGCATCTCCATGTCGCGTGCCCGGGATGCGCATGGTCGGGATACATGCAGACCGCGGCAGCGCACGCCGGCCTCGTCCCGCCACCGCCCGGCGCCCGCGCGTCCCCGGACCGCTGACTCCCGCGCCCCGGGAAGATGAGAAGCGCTTCGGCGGTGATCGACCCGACCGAGGCGGTGATCGATCGTTCGCGCGTCAGAACCGCACGACGAACGCCACCACCAGGATCGCCGCCGAAGCGACGATCTCCACGAGCCCCAGGTGAACAGGCCGCAGACGCCGTACACCACCAGCCAGGCGCGCCTGCAGCACCGGCAGCGCGGCCGCGCGAAGCAGGAGTCCGAGTGCCAGCACCGCGTAGGCCCAGGGCAGCAGCCACGCCTCGAGCGCCACCGCCCCGGCGTGGTAGCCGATCGACACCACCACGAAGCCGCGGTTGCCCCGCTCGCGGATCATCGAGCGGACCACGAGGATCGAGCTCACGAGGTACAGGCCGGCCACCAGGGTGGCCCGCGCGACCGTAGGCCAGGCCACGGAGCCGGTCACCACGGCCGCGGCCGGGACGAGCACGATGGCCTCCGCCGCCTGGGCGAGGCTCGCGACCAGGCTCCGTGGATGTCCCGCGACCGTCACGCCGAGCGCCAGCGCGCCCGCCACGGCCACGACCGCGGCCGCCGCCGCAAGGGCCGGGAAGGCGAGCAGCAGCACGCCCCCGGACGCGAGGAAGAGCGCGCTGAACACCACTGCCGGCGCGAGGTACGCCGAGCGGCGGGCCCGGGTCCAGTCGAGGGCGGCGCTCGAGGCCAGGTAGCCGCTGACGGCGGTCACCGCGAGCACCGCCTGCCAGGGGCTCGGGCGGCTGGCAGCGATCCCCAGCACGAACGGGACGGCCAGCATCGCCCAGGCACCGTGCTGCCGGGGCAGCCAGCGTGCTCGCTCATGGTGACCGGCGCGGGCGGGCAGCACCGCAGTGCTCACGCCCGGACGCCCCAGGTCGCGCGCGCCGCGGCGGGCTCCGGGCTCCCGTCCGATGCGCCTCCGGGTTCCCGGGCCACGGCCGCCGGCGACGAACGCGGGCGACCAGCCAGCGATCGGCGCGCCGTGACCGCCGCCAGGGCCGAGGATCCCACGAAGGCCAGCAGGGCCAGCTCGTTGAGCAGCCCGCCCAGCTGCCAGCCGGCCCGGCTGCCCAGCAGGTCGCCGGCCCCCAGGCGAAGCCCGAGCCCCACCTGGAGCAGCGCCAGGTGCCAGTAGAACCGGGCTCGGTAGGGCAGTGCCAGGCGCAGCACGGCCGGGACGATCACCATGGCGTGTCCGAACACCATCGAGATGACGAAGCCGAGGAAGATCGCGTGGATGCGGGCGTCATAGGCTGGTCCACCTGCCGCGCCGCCCAGCGCCCAGATCAGCCCGCCCACGCCGAGCCACGCGAATCCGCTCAACAGGCAGATCGCGATGAACCGGGTGACACCCCGCGCGCGCACCGTCCGTCGGGCGATGTCGTTGGCGCCCAGCCAGAGGGCCGTTCCGGCGAACCCGAGTCCCACGAGCCGGGTGCCCAGGTCGAGTGACGCCACGGACACGATCGTCCCGAGCGCGATCGTCGTCGCCAGGACGATGAACGCCCGCCGGGCGCGAGGAGTCCTCCGGGCAAGTCGCGAGAGCTCCAGGCGCTCGCCGACGACCGTGAGCACCAGGAAGGCGGCGAGCCAGGGCACCAGGGCGGGCACGCCGAGGCCGCCGAGCCACAGGATGGCGGCCCCGACCCAGGCGGCCGCGCCGATGGCCTGCGTGCCCACGTGCAGGAGCGGCTCAACACGGAAGAGCACCAGGTAGACCACGAGCAGCAGCACGGCGGCCACGCCCAGGAGAGCCTGGCCGACACCCTCCGGCATGCCCGTCACGATCGCCACCACACCGAGGCCGGCGCTCATGGGCGCGCCGTACCCCCAGGGACGACCGAGCGCCACGGCCCGCTCGAGGGCGATCAGCGTGCCCAGGAAGCCCAGGGCCATGAGCGGTCCGTGGTTCACCGCCAGCTGGACCGGCGGCGCGGCCTGGGGGAATCCCAGTAGCAGGAGCGCGCCCCACAGCCCGCCCACGAGCGCGACGAAGCCGAGGGCCAGCGAGGCGACCCGTTCCAGGGACGCCCCGGGCTGTCGCGACCCGCTCATCCCCTCCACCCGAGCATGAGCTGGGCCTGGATGCTCATCCGCTCCGGCGACCAGGGCGGCTCGTGGGTGAGCTCCACCTGCACGCCACGGATGCCCGCGCAACCCTGGAGCGCATCGCGGACGCCGTCGACCAGGTAGTCCCCGATGGGACAGGCCACCGTGGTCGTGGTCAGGCGGACCCAGACGATTCCCTCCTCGATCCGCACGCCGTACACGAGCCCCAGATCGACGATGCCGACGCCGAGTTCGGGGTCGATCACCCCGCGCAGGCGCTCGAGGACGTCCCGCTCCGCGACCACCGACGCCGATTCGGGCTGAGCGTGACGCGGCCCGAATGGCTGCGGCGCGCCCCCATCCTCACGCGCCATGCCGTTCACGTGGGCAGCCTCCGGGCCCGGTCTCCGAGGCGCGGATCTCGCGCACGAGCGCCGGGTCGGCCCCCCGCCGGCTGAGCGCGTGCCGCGGCTCGGTCATGACCCGGGGAGGCGAGGGGAGGGGGCCGGGGCGGCCGGTCCGAGGGCACTCAGCATCACGGCGACAGAGTGGCGCGGGGTCCACCCGACCCGCTGTGACTTCGGTGCGGGAGGCGGAGGCCAACCCGCCCGCCGTCGCCCCGGCTCCCCTGGTGGCCGCCAGGGCCCCCAGCACGCGCCGCCGAGTGGGATCGGCCAGCGCCGCGGATCGGTCAACGGTCACTGGCGCATCCTACCGGTTCTCCCGGACTGCGGTTGTTGCGGCGGCATCGCTGCAGCCGGCGCGGGAACTGCCGCAGCAGCGCTGATCTCCACCCTTGCCCGGCCGCGGATTCGCGCAGGCGGCCCGTCAATGGTGCTCGACTGATCGATCGCGCGTCCTCATGCCAGCTCGATAACGTTGCGCAAGGCGTCGTCATCCAGCTGGCCGATGACATCGGCCGGCACGGTGGACAGACGCCGCGCCAGGGACGCCAGGAGCGTGTCGAAAGCCATCTGCGCCGCCTCGGTCGCGGCTTCGTCGGCGACCGCGGCCAGCCAGGTCGCGCACCCGCCGGGGTGGCCGGGCGCCCCGAGCGAGCCGAGCAGGTCGATGGCGACCTGCCGTTCGTGATCGCGCATCCGTCCGAGGGCCCGGGCTCGTGCCGCGCGTGTCCGCAGCTGTGCCGCGGCCGCGGCGCGCCCCAGCGGGTGCCCGAACTCGAGGCACGGACACGCCGGCTCGCCAGTCCTGTCGATCGTCCCTCGCGTCCCGTGCGCCGGATGGCGTCTCGCCCATCGTTCGATCGCCTGCCCGCTCACGTACCACTTCTGGCCGATCTTGCGTCCGTAGCACTCACCGTCTGCGAGATGCCTCCGCAGTGTCGCCGGAGCGGCGCCCACGTGCCGGCTGGCGGCGGCGAGCGGCATCAGGCCGGTCAACTGCAGGAACGCGTCGTCCTCCTCGGCCTGGACCGTGGCCGGCGGTCGATGGGCCACGGCCCGACCGGGCGACCTCGCCACCATCTCGTCGGGAGCTGCGTGTCCCACGTCTGTCACCTCCTCGCGCTCGGCACCGACAGCGGCCGGCTCGCGCAACGTCATCACCACGTCGCGGAGCATGGTGCAGCCAGCTGCACAGGGGCTGCCGTGACTTCGCTCCGCACCGTGTCGGGGGGCGATCGTGGTGCCTCCGGAGCCTTGACCGAAGTCACGGCGCTGGCGCAGATCGCGGATCTCGCCGAGCAGCTGTCGCCGACCGACCTGGTGGCGCGACTGGCGGCCGCGACCACCTTCCTGCACACCCATCTGCTGGTCCACGCGCACGTCGAGGAAGCGGCACTCTACCCGGTGGTCGATTGGGCCATCGGAGCGCGTGGCGCGACGGCCACGATGGCGCGAGACCACGCCGAGATCGCGCGCATGATCCGGGAGCTGGACGACATCCGTTCGGTCGCGGATAGAGGGCCGGTGCGCCCCGTAGACGAGCGTCACGGTCGTGGACCGAGCGCGCTCGGCAAGCGCGTCGAGCAAGGCCGACCGCCCGGGATCCGCCAGCTCGGCCCGGTAGCGCGCCTGGAACTCGGCCCAGCGCGCCGGGTCGTCTTCGGGTGGGCATGGCTCCGCGGACAGGCCGCACGCCTCGAGCGCGGCTTCCCGAAGCCCCCGGCCGCGGGTCAGCCCTGCAGGGGACGCTCGACGATGACGACGTCGAGCGTCCGCGGACCGTGGACGCCCTCGATCCGGTTGAGCTCGATGTCGCTCGTGGCGGACGGGCCGCTGATCCAGGTCAGCGGCCGCGTCGGCCGAAGCTGGGCCAGGGCCTCCGGGACGGTCCCCGCGATCCGTCCGGCTTCGACCACGCAGAGGTGGTAGTCGGGGAGGAGGCTCAGTGCCCGGCGTCCCTGGCCGGGGCCGCCGTCGAGCACGATCGTGCCAGTCTCGGCGATCGCTACGGCACAGCCGGTGATCACGCCGTCTGCTCGATCGAGTGCGCTCGAGGAAAGCGGTGGGTCGTCACCGACACGTTCGACGTCGCTCCCGGAGAGCCAGCTGTCCGGGATGCCCCGGGGCACGATCAGCCGGCGGACGTCACGGCCCGCGAGGATCCCGGCGATCGCGCCGGCCAGGGCTTCAGGGGTCGTCCGATGCACGGTCGCCCGATAGTCCGACGCGCGACCGGCGAAGAGCGCAGTCACGTCCGTGCCCGGCTCGGTGACCCGACGGTATGCGCGCGGGACCGCGGCGACGGCAGGACGGTCGGCCAGGGCGGCGCGCACGCGGCGCAGGAGCTCCTCGCGAGCCTCGCCGGAGCCGCGCGACCCCGAGGAGCCGCTCACGCTGCCCCGTCCCCGGTCCCGCGATCCCCAGGCCGCGTGCCGGCCGAGGCGCGGCGCGCATGCCTCCACCAGGCCCGGAACGACTCGCGCGCCGGTGCCCTGAGGTCGCGTGCCCCAAACCAGGCGGACACCGGCCACGGACCGCGGATCGCACCGATCATTCCACGCCGGCCGACCACCCGGCCACCCAGCGCCGCGGCGCGCTCCGCCATCGACAGCCGCCGCGATTCCTGCAGGACCCACCCGGCGGACTTGAGCAGGATCTCGTCCGGGGCCGGCAGGCCGGACGATGCCGCGTGCTGGCGCACGACCTGCGCGCGCAGGTGCACGAGGACCTCGGGAATGTCGATGCGGACCGGACAGACCTCGAAGCAGGCGCCGCAGAGCGAGGATGCGTACGGCAGCGAGGCCGTCTGCGCGTCGACCGGATGGCGCGCGATGCCGCGCAGCTGGGGGGTCAGGATTGCCCCGATCGGCCCGGGGTACACGGAACCGTAGGCACGCCCCCCGACGCGCTCGTAGACCGGGCAGACGTTGAGACAGGCCGAGCAGCGGATGCAGCGCAGCGCCTGCCGGCCCACCCGGTCGGACAGCACGTCGGTACGCCCGTTGTCGAGCAGCACGAGGTGAAATACCTGCGGTCCATCGCCGGGCGTCACCCCCGTCCACATCGACGTGTAGGGGTTCATCCGCTCCGCGGTAGCCGAGCGCGGCAGCAGCTGCAGGAAGACCTCGAGGTCCTGCCAGCGCGGCAGTAGCTTCTCGATGCCGAGCACGGTGATGAGGACCTCGGGCAGCGTCAGGCACATGCGGCCGTTGCCCTCCGACTCGACCACCGCGATCGTGCCGGTCTCGGCGATCGCGAAATTGCCGCCCGAGATGGCGACCCGCGCCCGCAGGAACTTCTCACGCAGGTGGAGGCGCGCCGCCTCCGCCAGATCCCGTGGCTCGTCGGACAGGCCCTCGGGCGCCGGGCGCCCCACCAGGCCCATCTCGCGGCGGAAGATCTCGCGGATCTCGGAGCGGTTGCGGTGAATGGCGGGCACCAGGATGTGCGAGGGCAGATCGTGCCCGAGCTGCACGATGAGCTCGGCCAGGTCGGTCTCCCATGCGTCGATGCCGGCCGAGGCGAGCGCCTCGTTGAGCTCGATCTCCTCGGTGGCCATCGACTTGACCTTCACCACCTCGGTGGCCCCGTGGTCCCGCACGATCCCGGTCACGATCGCGTTGGCCTCGGCGGCGTCGCGGGCCCAGTGAACGATGCCCCCGGCGGCGGTCACGGCATGCTCGAGCTGCTCGAGGAGGGCGGGCAGGTCGTGGAGGACCTCGTCCTTGATCGCCGCGCCCGCCACGCGCAGCTCCTCCCAGTCGTCGGTCTCGGCGACGGCGCGTGCCCGTTTCTCGCGGATGGTCGCCGTCGCGCGCTGGAGGTTGGCGCGCAGCTGGCGGTCGGCGAGAGCCGTGCGCGCCGCCCGCGGAAACGGTGGCGTGCCGGCGTAGCTCGGGAACGGCGCGAACGCCCCGTGCCCTCCATCCGGGTTCCGCGGCTCGCGCCCCGCGGTCACCCCGCCTCCTCCGACCCGGCGAGGATCTCCGCGAAGTGCATGACCCGCACCGCGGAGCGCTGCCGGGAGAGCAGGCCGCCGATGTGCATCAGGCAGGACGTGTCGGCGGCGGTCAGCACCTCGGCGCCCGACGCGGCCACGTCACGAACCTTGTCGCGCCCCATGGCGACCGACGTGTCGGCGTTCTTCACGGCGAACGTGCCACCGAAGCCGCAGCACGCGTCGGCGTGCGGCAGGTCGACGAGCGTCAGACCTTCGACCGCGGCGAGCAGGCGCTCCGGGCGATCACCCACGCCGAGCAGCCGCCTGGAGTGGCACGTGGGGTGGAACGCGACCGCGTGCGGGAACCGGGCGCCCACGTCGGTGATGCCGAGGACGTCGACGAGGAACTCGCTGAGCTCGTGGACGCGCGGAGCGACCTCCGCCACCTGTCCCCACAGCGCCGCGTCGGCGCCCGAGTCCGCGGCCAGCCGCCCGATCGTGGGGTGATAGTGCCGCACCATCGAGGCGCACGAGGACGATGGCGTGACCACTGCGTCGTACCCCGCGAAGGTCCGGACGAATCCCTGCACGAGCGGCACGCAGGCGTCCCGGTAGCCGGTATTGAAGTGCATCTGGCCGCAGCAGGTCTGTCCGGCGGGGAACTCGACGTCCTGGCCGAGCCGGCGGAGCAGCCGGACCACGGCCCGCCCGACCTCCGGGAACAGGAGGTCGTTGTAGCAGGCGACGAACAGCGCCACCCGCATCGGTCAGCCGGGGCCCGTGCCCAGGGGGGCCGGCGCGGAGTCGATCTGCGCGGGAGTGACGCTCACCGCAGGAACGCCTGGGCAACGCCCGCGTCGACGGGGATGTGCAACCCGGTGGTCAGGCTCAGGTCCCCGCCCACCAGCGCGAACACCGCGGCCGCGACGTGCTCGGGCAGCACCTCGCGCTTCAGCAGCGTCCGCTGCGCGTAGAACTCACCGAGCTTCTCCTCCGGCACTCCGTACACGGCGGCTCGCTCCGCACCCCAGCCGCTCGCGAAGATCCCGGAGCCGCGCACGACCCCGTCGGGGTTCACGCCGTTCACGCGGATCCCGAACTGGCCGAGCTCGGCGGCCAGCAGCCGCACCTGGTGGGCCTGATCGGCTTTCGCCGCACCGTACGCGACGTTGTTCGGACCGGCCACGAGCGCGTTCTTGCTGACGATGTACACGATGTCGCCGCCGAGATGCTGCTCGATCATGACGCGGGCGGCCTCGCGCGAGACCAGGAACGAACCGCGCGCCATCACGTCGTGCTGCAGGTCCCAGTCGTCCACGCTGGTCTCGAGGAGCGGCCGGGAGAGCGACAGGCCCGCGTTGTTGACCACGAGATCCACGCCCCCGAACGTGAGCACGGCGTGCCGGATCGCCTCGGCGACCTGCGCCTCGTCGGTCACGTCGACCGTGACCGCGATCGCGGTGTCCACCCCGCCGAGCTCCCGCGCCACGGTCTGCGCGCGCTCGCCGTCGATGTCGGCCACCACGACGCACGCACCCTCCGCGGCCAGCCGGTGCGCGATCGCGCGCCCGATGCCCGAACCGGCACCCGTGACGACGGCGACGCGGGTCGCCAGCGGCTTCGGCTTCGGCAGCCGGGCGAGCTTGGCCTCTTCCAGCGCCCAGTACTCGATGCGGAACTTCTCCGACTCGGAGATCGGTGCGTACGTCGAGAGGGACTCGGCGCCCCGCATCACGTTGATGGCGTTGACGTAGAACTCGCCCGCGACGCGGGCGGTCTGCTTGTTCGCCCCGAAGCTGAACATCCCGACGCCTGGGACGAGCACGATGGCGGGGTCGGCGCCGCGCATGGGCGGGCTGCCGGGCCCCGCATGGCGCTCGTAGTACGCGCGGTACTCCTCCCGGTACGCGGCGTGGAGCTCCGCCAGGCGACCCAGGACCTGGTCGAGCGGCGCGGCGGCCGGCAGGTCGAGCAGGAGGGGACGGACCTTGGTCCGGAGGAAGTGGTCCGGGCAGGACGTGCCCAGCGCCGCCAGTTCCGGCGCCTTCGCGCGGGAGAGGAAGTCGAGGACCGCGTCGGCGTCGGTGTAGTGCCCCACCTGGACCCGGTCGGTCGAAACGAGGCCGCGGATCGTCGCGAAGAGTGCTGCCGCCCGCCGTCGACGGTCTGCCTCGGGGAGTGGCTCGCGCCCGGCGACCACGGGACCGAACGGCTCGGCCCGCCCGTGTCCGTCGATGTAGCGCTGGGCCGTTCGGATGATCTCCAGCGACCGCGCCTCGCACTCCTCGGATGTGTCGCCCCACGCCGTGATGCCGTGCCCACCCAGGATCACACCGATCGTCTGGGGTCGCTCGCGCAGGATCGCCGCGGTGTCGAGCCCGAGCTGGAAACCGGGCCGGCGCCACGGGACCCACGCCACGCGGTCGCCGAAGCACGCCGCCGTGAGGGCTTCGCCGTCGGCGGCCGTGGCGAACGCGATTCCGGAATCCGGGTGGAGGTGGTCCACGTGTGGCGCGTCGACCAGCGCGTGCGAGGCGGTGTCGATGGAGGGGGCGGCGCCCCCCCGACCGTGCAGGCAGAAGTCGAACGCGGCGACCATCTCGTCCTCGCGTTCCTCGCCGGGATAGACGTCGACCAGAGCGCGGAAGCGGTCCATCCGAAGGACGGCGAGTCCCGCCTCGGTGAGGGTGCCGAGGTCTCCGCCGGAGCCCTTGACCCACATGAGCTCCACGGGCTGCCCGGTGGCGGGATCGGTGGCGGTGCCCTTGACGGAGGTGTTGCCGCCCGCGTAGTTGGTGTTGCGAGGATCGGCGCCCAGGCGGTGGGAACGCTCCAGGAGCTCGCGTACCTGCGGAGGTGTTCCCCGCCCGCTGCCCTCCGCGCGTGGGTTCGTCATCGTGGTCAAGGGTCCGCCTCCAGCCCGTCGATGCGTGCCTCTGCGCCGGCAGCACCTCGCACGCGCGGGGCTGCCGGCCAACGATAGCACGCACGTTCCAGGTTTTGAATGCTTTCGAATCATTCTGTTGACACCGCAGATTGGTGCCGGTATGGTCGCGCCACGCAAAGCCTCCCGTAATGATCCGCAGTCCGGTTCCCGCGGGGTGAGGGTGTGACGAAGGCACAGGCCGCGGTCGGCGACGAGTTCGCGAGAGAGCGGCAGCACAGGATCGCGCGCGTCGTCGAGGAGCACGGGCGCGCCCGCGTCGTGGACCTGGTCGCGCAGTTCGGGGTGTCGGCCGTCACCATTCGCAAGGACCTCGCACGCCTCGAGCAGGAGCAGCGCGTGGTCCGCACGCACGGCGGCGCGGTGGCCGTTGGTCGGGCCCGGCCCGAGAGCGCATTCGCGATCCGGGAGCGCCTGCAGCAGGACGAGAAGACGTGGATCGGCGCGGCCACCGTGTCCCTCATCCACGACGGTGAGGCGATCGTCCTCGACGCGAGCACGACCGCGCTGTACGTCGCACGGGCGCTCAAGGCTCGCGGCGGGTGGACACACCTGACGGTCGTGACGAACGGGCTTCGCATCGCCTCCGAGCTTGCCGGTTACCCGGGCGTGAGCGTGCTGATGCTGGGTGGCTGGGTGCGCCACGAGGCGTTCTCCCTCGTGGGAGGACTGGGCGACGGGATGTTCAAGCGCATCAACGTCCAGAAGGCCATCGTCGGGGCCGCCGGCTTCACCCTCGAGTCCGGCCTGAGCGATGCGACCGAGGAGGAGGCGCAGATCAAGCGTGCCATGGTCGGGCCCGCTCGCGAGGTCTTCGCCATCATCGATCACACGAAGTGGGGTCGAGCGGCGTTCTCGACCTTCTGCCGGACCGAGCGGATCACCTGCGTCCTCAGCGACGCGGACGCCCCACCGGAGATGGTCGCCGAGCTGCGCTCGGCGGGGATCCACGTCCGGCTTGCCGCCGGCCAATCCCACGGCGATCCGGCGACCCCGGTCGGCGCAGGTCAGGCAGTCGCGGTGCAGCGCGCATGACCGGACCCATGGGGGCTGACCCACGTCTCGAGGTGCACGGCGTCTCGAAGCGTTTCGATGCGACGCTCGCGCTGAGCGACGTCTCCCTCGAGGTGCGGGGCGGCGAGATACACGCGCTCGTTGGCGAGAACGGCGCCGGCAAGAGCACCCTCGTCAAGATCCTCGCCGGGGTCCACACGCCCGATGCCGGACGGATCCAGCTCGACGGTCGGGAGGTGCACATCTCCGACCCGATCGCGGCGCGTGCCCTCGGGATCGCCGTCGTCCACCAGGAGCCGCGGCTGTTCCCCGACCTGTCCGTCGCCGAGAACGTGTACCTCGCGGATCCGCCGAGAGGACGGTACGGGGCCATCTCGTGGCGGGCGATGCGACGGAAGGCCGACGCGCTCTTCGAGGAGCTCGACGTCCGCCTGGATGTCGCGTCTCCCGTCCGTGGTCTTTCGATGGCGGACCAGCAGCTCATCGAGATCGCGAAGGCGCTGTCTGTCGAGGCGAAGGTGCTGATCCTCGACGAGCCGACCGCGTCGCTGTCCGCCCACGAGGTCGAGCGCCTCTTCACCATCGTCCGCCGCACGCGCGACCGCGGCGTCGCGGTGCTGTTCGTGAGTCATCGTCTCGACGAGGTCTTCGCCCTGTGCGACCGCGCCACCGTGTTCCGTGATGGGCGCCACGTCGTGACGGCCCCCATTGCCTCCCTCACCACTGCCGACCTCGTGCGCTACATGGTCGGCCGCGCCGTCTCGCTCTTCCCGAAGGGCGAGGCAACGATCGGCGACGTGCTGCTCGAGGTGCGCAACCTGTCCCGAACCGGCGTGTTTCACGGCGTGAGCTTCAGCCTGCGCGCTGGCGAGATCCTCGGCCTGGCAGGGCTCGTCGGCGCCGGAAGGACCGAGATCGCCCGCGTGCTCTTCGGCATCGATGCGCCGTCGGCCGGGGAGATCCTGCTGGAGGGGCGGCCGGTGCGCCTGGCGACGCCCTCTGCGGCACTTCGCGCCGGCGTTGCGTACGTGCCGGAGGATCGGCATCGCGACGGCCTGGTGATGGATTTCTCGATCGCCGAGAACGTCACGCTGCCGATCCTGCCACGCCTCTTCCCGCACCTGCTCGTGCACCGCGCGAAGGAATGGACCCTCGCGCAGGGGTACGCGGAGCGCCTGCGCGTACGCGCGACGAGCGTCGACCAGCTCGTGCAGGCGCTGTCGGGCGGGAACCAGCAGAAGGTGGTCATCGCGAAGTGGCTGGCCGCGAATCCGAGGGTGCTGATCCTGGATGAACCGACGCGCGGCGTGGACATCGGCGCCAAGGTGGAGGTGCACCGCATCGTGTCGGAGCTGGCGACCTCGGGGCTCGGGATCATCCTCATCTCCAGCGACCTTCCCGAGGTTCTCGCCATGAGCGACCGCATCCTGGTGCTGCACGAGGGGCGCGTGACCGACGAGATCGCCCGCGGGGAGGCGACCGAGGAGCGCGTGATGTTCGCGGCGACCGGGCATGTCGCCGCCGCGGTGTCGATGCCCGGTCCGACCGCCGGAGCCGTGTCCGGAGATGATCTCGCGTGACGACCAGCCGTGGAGGTTCCGCCGCCCGCAGGCGGATGGCGACCCTGCTGGGCGGGCTCGGCCGCTCGCGGGAGTTCACGCTGGTCGCGGTCATGATCGTCCTGAGCGGGTTCGTCACGGTCCGCGCGCCCAACTTCCTGGCGCCCGACAACCTCAACCAGGTGACGACACTCGCCGCGATCATCGCCATCGCGGCGGTGGGCGAGGCGCTGGTCGTGCTCACCCGGAACGTCGACCTCTCGGTCGAATCGACCATGGGTCTCATCGCCTTCGTCGTAGGCGACGTGCTGCGCCGGGGGGCCATGCCGGTCCCCGAGGCGTGGCTGTTCGGGCTCGCCCTCGCCCTCGCCCTCGGCATGGCCAACGGGGCGGTGATCACGCTCTTCCGGGTGCCGTCCATCGTCGTGACGCTCGGCACCCTGAGCGTCTATCGCGGCCTGGTGTTCGTGGTGGCGAACGGCAGCCAGGTCAGCCTGTCCGACCTGCCCGCGGGCTACTCCAACCCCGCCACGCAGACGTTCGCGGGCATCCCGTTCTTCGTCATCGTCGCACTCGTCATCGTGGTCCTCTTCGCCCTCGCGCTGCGGTTCACGCATTTCGGCCGCCAGCTGTACGCCGTGGGCAGCGATCCCGAGGCCGCGTCGATCATCGGCGTCCGGAGCGGATGGGTGGTCTTCGCCGCGTTCTCTCTCTGCGGCCTGCTGGCCGGCGTGGCGGGCATCCTCTGGGGCATCGAGTTCGGGACGATCTACGCCACGTCGGCGTCCGGGGTCGTGCTCCAGATCGTGGCCGCGGTCGTCGTCGGAGGCGTGGCGATCTCGGGCGGATCGGGGACCGTCATCGGCGCCGCGATCGGCGCCCTCTTCCTCGGGCTCATCAACAACGCCCTGCTGCTGTTGTTGCTGCCGCAGGAGCTGCTCCAGGCCATCTATGGTGCCGTGATCCTCCTCGCGGTGGCGACCGATGCGGTGGTACGCCTGCGTGCACGCGCCGTCGGCAAGCCGGTGGCGCCATGAACGAGGAGCAGATGGCGGCGGGCGCCGAGCGGGCGGCGGCCGCGTCCGTGATCGTCCGCCCCAGGAAGCCGCTGGCCGCGCTCGCCCGCTGGGAGCTGCTCCTGCTCGTGATCCTGGCGATCCTCGCCTGGACTGGCACCCAGGTCTCGAAGTACTTCCTCACGGGCCCCAACTTCGCGAACCTCACCAGCGCGGTGATGGAGGTCGCGATCATGGCGCTGCCGAGCACCCTGATCATCATCGCCGCCGAGATCGACCTGTCCGTCGAATCCATGCTCGGGCTCTCCAGCGCCCTCCTCGGGCTCCTCTGGGCTGCCGGCATCCCGCTGGAAGTCGACATCCCCATCGTGCTCCTCGTGGGCGCCCTCGGCGGGCTGCTGAACGGCCTGCTCGTCGCACGAGCCGGACTGCCGTCGCTGGTGGTCACGCTCGGCACGCTCGCGCTGTTTCGTGGTCTCGCCCAGGTCGTGCTCGGAACGAACGCGGTCAGCAGTTTCCCGACGTGGTTCACCGATTTCGGCTTCGACAACATCCCGGGCACGCCGGTCCCCTGGACGCTCGTGGTGTTTGCCATCCTCGCCGCGGTGTTCTGGTACGTCGCCCATGCGACGTGGATCGGCCGGCAGATCTTCGCGGTCGGCAAGAACAAGGACGCGGCGCGTTACTCGGGCGTGGACGTGGCCACCCTCAAGACCGCGCTCTTCGTCCTGTCGGGCCTCATCGCCGCCCTCGCCGGGGTCATCCTCACCGCGCGCTTCTCCAGTGCGCGTGCCGACAACGGCACGGGCCTGACGCTGACCGTCGTGACCATCGTGCTGCTGGGCGGCGTGGACATCAACGGCGGAAAGGGCACGATCCCCGGAGTCATCCTCGCCGTCTTCACCATCGCGGCGCTCCAGAACGCGCTGCGTCTCGCCGGCGTCTCGAGCGAGTACCAGGCCGTGGCCATCGGGCTCCTGCTGATCGTCTCGGTCACGGCGCCTCAAGTTGCTCGCCAGACCAGGTTGGTCGCGGACCGAATGCGGAGGGCCCGGCATCCGCCGGCCGGCTCGGTCGCCTCGGGCGAGGTCGTGGGATAGGTCTCAAGGAGGAGAGAGTCAGATGGTCCATTCCCTCAGACGCGTGGTCGCTGGAGTTGCGGCAGTCGCGATCGTCGCGGGCGCCTGCAGCTCGGCGGCGACGCCAGCTCCCGCTACGCCGGCGCCGGCAGCTTCGGCCCCGGCCGCATCAGCAGCGGCAGCGTCCGTCCCGCCGGCGGCGTCGGCACCCGCCGCGTCGGCGGCCGCGGCCTCGGCATCGGCCAGCCTCAGCGTCGTCGTCATCCCGAAGCAGATCAACAACCCGTACTTCGACGTGGCCTTCAAGGGTGCCCAGAAGGCGGCCTCCGACCTCGGGGGAACCGTCACCCAGGTCGGACCCAGCGCGGCCGACGCGACCCAGCAGGTGCCGTTCATCCAGACGGCGACCACGCAACACGCCAGCGCCATCGTCATCTCGGCGGACGACGCCACGGCCGTGGCCCCGGCGCTGCAGGCCGCGATGGCGGCCGGCGTCAAGGTCGTCGGCTACGACTCCAGCCCCGCTGTCGGTGCGTACAACGTGTTCGTGAACCAGGCCGACACCAACGGCATCGGCCAGGGCCTGGCCCAGATGGCGTGCGACCTCGCGCCCAACTGCACCGGCGAGATCGCCGTCCTTTCCGCGGCACAGACGGCGACCAACCAGAACGCCTGGATCGCCGCCATGCAGCAGACCATGAAGGAAGCCAAGTACAAGGGGCTGGTGTGGGACGGCGTCGTCTACGGCAATGACGACCCGCAGATCAGCACCACGCAGGCCCAGGCGCTCCTCCAGGCGCATCCCAACCTGAAGGTCATCGTCGCGCCGACGACGGTGGGTATCGTGGCGGCCGCCCAGGTCGTGAAGGCGGCGGGCAAGACCGGCAAGGTCTTCGTGACCGGCCTGGGCACGCCCAAGGGCATGGAGGCCTACGTCAAGGGCGGCCAGTCGCCCGAGTTCGCGCTCTGGAACGTGACCGACCTCGGCTACCTCGCCTACGCCGTCGCGTACGACCTCGTGACCGGCAAGATCACGGGTGCCCAGGGCGAGACGTTCACGGTCAACGGCCTGAACAATGGCCAGCCGTACACCATCGGCAAGGACAATGTCGTGGTGCTCGGACCGCCGTTCGTGTTCAACAAGAGCAACATCGATCAGTACGTCGCGTCGTTCGGCTTCTGATCGCGTGAGCTTCGATCCGGCCCCGGCTCCGTGCCGGGACCGGATCGACCGCAGGAGCGCCCGATGGAGCGTGTCGCCTTCGCCATGAAGCTCCGTCCCGGGGCCGCCGGCGAGTACCGTCGGCGCCACGCGGCGGTGTGGCCGGAGATGCTCGCGGCGCTCCACGAGGCCGGCTGCCGCAACTACTCCATCTATCAGCGCGATGACGACCTGTTCGGCTACTTCGAGGTCGACGATTTCGCGCGGTTCCGCGACATGATGGACGCGTCCGAGGTCAACGCTCGCTGGCAGGCCGAGATGGCGGCGCTGATCGACCCCTGCACGGATCCCGCCACGGGCTTCCATCGCCGGCTCGCCGAGGTCTTCCGCCTTGACTGACGCGACGCGGCGCATCGTCGCGCTCGACCTCGGCGCGGAGACCGGACGCGTCGCCGTCGGGACCTTCGACGGTGACCGCCTGTCCGTCGAAGATGTCCACCGCTTCTCGAACGTGCCGGTCACCCTGGGCGGCACGCTGCACTGGGACTTCCTGCGGCTCTTCGGCGAGGCCCTCGCTGGACTCCGGCGCGTGAGTGCGGGCGGGTCCGTCGCGTCGATCGGCATCGACACGTGGGGCGTCGACTTCGGCCTGCTCGACGCCCGCGGCCGGCTCCTCGCCAGCCCCGTGCACTATCGGGACGCCCGCACCCAGGGCATGGTGGAGGCCGCCACCGCGCTGGTGCCACGCCCGGACATCTACCGTGCCACTGGCATCCAGTTCATGCCGATCAACACGCTGTACCAGCTCCTGTCGATGGTGAAGTCCGACGATCCGCTCCTCGTCCAGGCCGATCGCCTGCTCCTGATGGGCGACCTCTTTGCGCACTTCCTCTGCGGCAGCACGGTCGCCGAGTACACGAACGCGAGCACCAGCCAGTGCCTCGATCCCGTCGCGCGCGACTGGGCACGCCCGCTCCTCGAGCGCCTCGGGATTCCGACGCGACTCCTGCCGGACATCGTCCAGCCCGGGACCGTGCTTGGGCCGCTCCGGTCGGACGTGGCGGACGACACCGGGCTGTCCGCTGCGCGTGCGGTCGCCACCGCCTCCCACGACACGGCATCGGCCGTCGTGGGCGCGCCGCTCGCTGGGCCGGGGACGGCGTTCCTGTCATCAGGGACCTGGTCGCTCATCGGGCTCGAGGTGCCGGCCCCCGTCATCACCGATGCCAGCTACGCCGCCAACCTCACGAACGAGGGGGGCGTCGGGGGCACGATCCGCCTCCTGCGCAACGTCGCCGGACTGTGGCTCGTGCAGGAGAGCCGCCGCGCCCTCTGGCCCGCGGGCGACGGTCCCTCGTACGAGGAACTGGCCGCGCTGGCCGCCGCGTCCCCCGCCTTCACCGCGATCATCGACCCCGACGACGAACGGTTCCTGCGCCCGGGAGACCTGCCCGCGCGCGTCCGGGCATTCTGCCGGGAAACCGGGCAGCCAATCCCGGCTGACACCGGGACCCTGGTGCGCGTCCTCCTCGAGAGCCTCGCGCTCCGGTACGCAAGCGCCCTTGACGAGCTCGCCACAGCGGCGGGGCACCCTGTCGACGCGATCCATGTCATCGGCGGCGGCGTCAACCACCGGCTGCTGTGCCAGTTCACCGCGGATGCCACCGGGCGCCCCGTGCGGGCGGGGCCGGTCGAGGCGGCGACGATCGGCAACCTCGTCGTGCAGGCGATGGCCCTGGGGGAGCTGGCCGGGGTCGCGGAGGGCCGCGAATTGATCGCACGCTCGTTTCCCGTCAGCGCCTACCACCCCCTCGCCGACTGGAGCGAGCCGCGGGCACGTTTCGCCGCGCTGCGGCGGAGCCGCGCCGGCCGCCAGCCCGCCCCCGCCACGTAGTGCAGAGAGAAGTCCAGCGCCACACGGTCGAGAAGGAGTCCGACGCCATGGCCGACACCGCTTCCAGCACCCACGGTGCATCAGCAGCCGCGAGCGACCGCGTGGCGTGGGCCCTCGACGGCCTGGCGGTGGAACTGCCGTCGTGGGGCTTCGTCAACACCGGCACACGCTTCCGCGTCTTCCCCCAGGCGGGTGTACCGCGCACCGTGTTCGAGAAGATCGACGATGCGGCGACGGTAAACCGCTACACGGGGATCGCGGGCTCGGTCGCCCTCCACATCCCGTGGGACAAGGTCGATCACTTCGCCGGCCTCACGGCCTACGCCGCCGAGCGCGGCCTGCGCATCGGGGGGATCAACAGCAACACGTTCCAGGATGAGGACTACAAGCTGGGGTCCCTGACCCACCCCTCGCCGTCCGTCCGCGCGAAGGCCGTGGCGGCGATCGTCGAGTGCTGCGACATCGCCGCGCAGACGGGATCCAGGGTCGTCAAGGTCTGGCTCGGCGACGGGACGAACTACCCTGGCCAGGACGACCTGCGCCAGCGGCGTCACCGCCTGGTGGCGGCCCTGCGCGAGATCTACCCGCACCTGCCCGACGGCGCGCGGATGTTCCTCGAGTACAAGCTCTACGAGCCCGCGTTCTACTCGACCGACGTCCAGGACTGGGGGCAGGCGCTCTCGGTGGGTCGGCTCGTGGGTGAGCGCGCCACCGTCTGCGTGGACATCGGACATCACGCGATGGGCGTCAACATCGAGCAGATCGTGGCGATCCTGCTGGCGGAGGGGCGCCTCGGCGGCTTCGATCTCAACGACAAGAAGTACGGCGACGACGACCTGATGGTCGGCAGCATCGATCCGTACCAGCTCTTCCGGGTTACCCACGAACTGGTGAACGCGATGCGCGACGACGCCGACCCTGTCGCCCAGCGCTGCGCGCGGGATACTGTCTACATGATCGACCAGTGCCACAACATCGAGCCCAAGATGCCGGCCATGATCCGCTCGGTCATGAACCTCCAGGAGGTGTTCGCGAAGGCGCTGCTCGTGGATCGCGGTGCGCTGCTCGCGGCCCAGGCGGCGGGGGACGTGCTCGAGGCCAACCGCCTGCTCGCCGACGCGTTCGCCACCGACGTCCGGCCCCTGCTCGCCGAGCTGCGAACCGCGCGCGGCCTGCCGGCAGATCCCTACCGGGCGTACCTCGCGAGTGGCGAAGCCGAGGAGCGAGTGGCGGCGCGGGCGGGTGGTTCTGCCGCCGGGTGGGGCTGAGCACGGCCGTCCAGACGCTCCATCTCACGAGGGGTGACCGTGGTCGTCCACGCCCAACCGCCTCATCTCGTGTACCTCAGCCACATCCCGGCATGTCCGACGAGGGGCACCTGAACCGCCGCCTCATGCGCTGGGAGCCCGAGATGATCGTCAACCTGCCGGCGGGCGTCGGGCTGCTCCCGTTGATGGTTCCGGGACCGCAGGGCGCCCAGCGGTCCGCGCAGCCCTGACGAGTCGCGCGCCTCCTACGACCGTTCGGCGCCGACCGCCTCGCCGTCGATCAGGCGCAGCAGCTCGATCGCGTCCGAAAGG
>JAJYJR010000545.1 GCA_021789355.1 Chloroflexota bacterium
CGCGTCGTCGTCCTCGATGAAGAGGAGATCGACCATCAGGCGGATCACCTCGCGCGGGGTGAAGTGCTCGCCGGCGGTCTCGTTGGAGAGCTCGTTGAACTTGCGGATGAGCTCCTCGTAGAGGACGCCCATCTCGTAGTTCGAGACGGTGTCGGGATGCAGGTCGACCTCGGTCACCTTGGAGAGCACGAGATAGAGGAGCTTGGCGCGGTCGAGGCGGCCGATCTGCGCGTCGAAGTCGAACTTCTCGATGACGTCACGGGTGTCCGGGTCGAAGGCTGCGATCCAGGCGCGCAGGTTGCCCGCCACCTGCGGGGGGTCGGCCAGGATGCGGCGCAGCGTCAGCGGCGAGGTGTTGTAGGCCTCGACGTGGGCGACCTGCTCGGCGACCACGCGCAGCACCTCGGGGTTGTCGGTGCCGAGCGAGGCGAAGCGCGCGAGCACCTGCTCCTTGGTGGGTTCGAGCACGCAGTCGAGCCGGCGCAGGAGGACGAGCGGCAGGATGACCTTCTGGTACTCGGCACGCTTGTAGTCGCCGCGGAGCAGATCGGCGATCTGCCAGATGAGGCCGGCGTGGTTGTTGGGATGGGGCGACGGGGTCCCGCGGCCCGTCGCGGCTGCGCCGGTCGTCACGGGCACAGGCTCCCGATGCGGTGGTGCCCGCGGGCGACCGTCCGGGCGACCGACACGAAGCGCCTCGGTCCCCCGCCCTCGACGATCGTGCCGGAGATGCGGTCAAGGTGGTGGCGCGCGGGCTCGCGGTACGGGGAGTTGAGGATCGGGTTCTCGATGACCTCGGCCAACCCATGCCCTCGCGGTAGTCCGGTGGCTCACCCTCGGCCGGTCGTGCCCCTCACCGGCGTGCGTCCCGTCACGCACGAGCATACCGGGCGGCGTGTCAGCTTGTCTGGCACGGAGGTGATCGGCCAGAGCGGCTCGCGCCCACTACTTCGGCGGGAAGGCGGCCGCCAGGGCCCGGGTCCGCCGGCCAATGGTCGCCTCGTCGAGTACCTGGAGGCGACCTTCACCCTGTCCACAGTCGACCTGGGATAGCCTGGCCATCGCCCGCAGGCCCCTGCCGCTTGCTGGTGGTTGGCAACTCCCTCCCGCTCCACAACGCGGCACGCGTGCGCCGACGCGATCGCCGGCGCACGTGCCTATGGTCGGCGTCGAGCCCCAGGCCCTGTGTACGAATCGAGGTGGGCTCTTGCTCCCCGACCATCGCCGGCCAGTGATGGGCGGGATGGCGGAACGGCCCTTGACGACGAGAGGGGTGCCATCGAGATTCGTGCTGGAGCGAGATCGTCTCTCGGACGCACGGGGATCACCCATGACGGTCAGATCCACCAGCCTTCGGACCGCGTCCCTGTGGGCCTACGTGCTGGCCTTTGGAGCCCTGTTCGGCTGCGCCACCTACGGCTACACGATCCAGACCCCGAACGGGCCGGATGTCAGCGAGATCTGGATGTGGGTGGCCATGGCCCTGATCGGTGCGACCCTCCTGGCACTGAGGAACCGCCGCATCCGAAACCGAGGACTGCGCCTGCGCGTGTCGGTCGGCGATGGCCTCGTGCTCCTTGTCGCGCTCCTGCTCGTGATCGTGCTGCCGGCCTTCATCGGCGTGCTCAAAGGGCTTGTCCTGCTGGCGCTGTTCATTCCCTATGTGCTCTGGTGCTTCCGAGCCCTTGCTGCCGCCGGCGAGTGGTGACTTCGCGATGGGTGGCTGGGGACCGGCGACGATGAAACCCTTGAACGTCCGGGCGGCGCTGATCCCGGGATTGGTCGTCGGCGCGGCCGGACTGGCCGGCTACCTGACGGGCAATCCACGCCCGACCGTGTTGGGTGCGCTGGAGATGGCCGCCGCATCCCTTCTTGCAGTTCTGGCCGTGGTCGGGCTTGGCGTCCGAACCAACCGCCAGCTACGTGGCCCAGGTGGCCCCTCGCGTCGCGGCTGATTACGCGCGCCCGAGCATGTAGCCGACCGCCGCCACCTCCATCCACGCCTTCGCGCTCTCGCGGGTCTGCTCGAAGCAGCGCGACAACCGTCGCCAGCGTCCGAGCTGGGCGAAGGCGTGCTCGACCTTTACGAGCGGCACGATGGGCGAGAAGGTCCGACCGGGCGGGGGCAGAGGCGGGATCTTGACGTGGAGCTGCGCGCCGTGCTTCGCGGTCGCCTTCCAGAGCCCGGTGTAGCCGCGGTCGGCCAGCACGTCGCGCACGGTCGGCAGGCTCAGCAGGACCTCGTGGATGAGCTTGCGACCCTCGCTCACGTCGTGCGGCTTCGCCGACTCGACGCGGGCGGCGATCGGCAGGCCGAGGATCTCGACGAGCACGGTGCGCTTCGCGCCAAACGTGTGGCCGCCGCGTCCGCCGGCCTGGTGGAACGTCGGTCCGGCGCGTCCGCCCTTCACCGTCTGGGCGTCGATCATGACCATCGAGGCGGTCGGCGTCCGCCCGTGATGGACCCGGATGTGGATCGCTAGGCGGCTCATCGCTCGCTCCCAGACGCCGTTCGCGCGCCAGCGCCGCCACTGCTGCCAGACGGCTCCCCACGGTCCGTAGCGTGCCGGCAGATAGCGCCACTGGCAGCCCGTCCGGGCGAGGAACAGCATCGGGGGTGGCGTCTGGCGACCGCCGTCCGGATCCGCACCCCCGGTCTACCCCACGCCTGCGTCAGCTTCTATGGCACGAGCCTCGATCCGCGGTGGTACCTTCGTGCCCACTCATCCGGCGATCCATCGCTACCTGGCGGCGGGCCGCCGGGATTCCGGGCCCTTCCGGGCCCTGGTGCCCCTCGTGAAACACCACCGGTTTGTTTGCCCTGGCGGCGGATGGGCTGTCAGCCGTAGTCGCGCACCCAGACGACGAAGCCGTCGTGCACGAGGAAATGACAGCGGGTGTCGCCCTGGACATCGACCGATGGCTGGATCGAGGGGCGCCCGGCTCGATCCGTGTCGAGGCGCCAGTGCGGTCGATGGCTCCGATGCAGATCGAGCACCACACGATGTCCACGCGCGCAGGGGCACCTGAACACCGCCCACTTCGGCTCCTGCCCCCCGACGACGACAACCTCGTCGTGCCGGAGTGCGTCGGGCACATCGCTCATTTCGTCGACTCTCTGCACGGATCGGAATGTCGGGCGTCGGGCAAGCTGGTCGAACCACGCCCGCAGGCGACGGGTCAGGGCCATAACGAGCGGCCCAGGAAGGGCTCGCGGTCGCCCGCGCCCCAGTTGTCTCGGTCGGCGCAGAAGTGCCCTGGATCCGACGCTGTCGCGCTCGGGCTCAACTTTCGATCGTGCACCCGGACCCGCAGCTCGCCCGGGGCTCGATCGGCGAAACCCACCAGGCGCTCGATCAGCTCGTTCACAGCGAATGCCGCCACCATCGTCGTGTATGGCACGACGGCCGGGTCGGCTTCGTTCAATCCGGGAACGTAGCCGTCGCGCCGTCGACGCTCGTACTCGTCGCGTGGCAGCTCTTCCGCCGTGAGGAGATCGGTGTCGATCACGTCGAGGCAGAAGAGGCACGCGAGCCCCGGCAGCATGGTGGAGACGCGCCCCTCCAGCCCCCGGATGGTCTGGTCGGGGTTCTTGTCCACCATGAATGCCATGTCGAAGACGGGGACCAGGTACCAGTAGGCGAGCCGAGAAAGGATCGCGCGCCCCGCGTGGTCATCGGTACAGCCGAAGATCACGTCACAGTCCCGGAGCGCTTCCGCGACCTGCCGGGACCGAACGTTTCCAGAGACCTCGACCACCCGCGTGCCGAGCCCGATCCGGCGGGCACTCTTCCGGAGCACCGCGGTCTTCGGCTTCCTACGGCTGGACATGCCGGAGCCGTAGACGCGGGTCACGTTCGAGCCGTCAGCGTCGATTGTCTGGTAGTCCACCACGCTGATCGTCCCCACGCCCAAGCGGATGAGCTGTTCGCCGACCGCCGATCCAGTGCCGCCCGCGCCGACGATGCCCACATGCAGCTTGCCGATCAGCTCCTGGAACTCGGGGCCGAACGCGCGGATTTGACGGTCGAAATGGGCCGGGGGTGGAACGGGATCTGGGTCGTCCACGGCACTCCGGACGCGGATCCGCCGACCGATCTCGCGCATCAAGGAGATCGAACCGAGAAACCTGCGCTCGCGCCAGGCCCTGCCGCTGAAGGTGAGCTCGCCACGCTCCATGCGAAGCACCAGGGAGCCGTAGACGGATTGACCCGTTCGGAGCTGAAAGACGGGCCGCAGCGCCTCGTCCACCTTGTCATCCGCCTGGGAGGCGCGCGGTTCGTGCTCGGGGTGCGTGTGGATGAACAAAGCGACCCCACCCGTCAGCTGCGCGGCGTGCTTGAGGACCGGGACGTATGCATCGGACGTCAGAACGAGATGGCGCGCATCACGCTCCACGTAGCTTGCGAGAGGCGCGGGCACGAACCGCCGGCCTAGTACTACAACGCCAGTTATTGACGAGCTGAGCCAGTAGGTCTACGGTGGCCTTCCGAGCGGGCCACCCGCGCGGTCGATCGCTCCCTCATGGTGGTCCGCGCGGAGGG
>JAJYJR010000546.1 GCA_021789355.1 Chloroflexota bacterium
ACCGGTCGTTCGCCAGGCGCCGGGGCACCCCCTACCCTCGCAGCTCGTGCCAGCCGGTCATGCCCCTGCCCCGTCCGCCATGCGTGACGCCTGCCCCGTCCGCCATGCGTGACACCCCCCGCGCTCGCCATTGGTCACACTCCCACACCCGCCACGTCCGCGAGGTCGAGATCAAGACGCAGATCGCGCGGGGGCTGTGAGAGCGTCGCGATCACCAGCGGTCGCGGTGCAGCATCCGCTCGACCGGCTCGCGGCTGACTGGCCCGAACGGAGGGAGCGTCCAGCCGAGCGGAATCACGGCGAAGGTGTGCACGCCCGTCGGGATGCCCAGGATCGCCTTGACCCCGTCCTCGGCGAGCAGGTGCCAGGTGGTCAGGCACGCACCCAGCCCGTGGGCCCGGGCGGCCAGCAGCAGGTTCTCCGCGGCCGGGTAGATCGAGGCCGCCTCGGATCTTGCGGCGAAGGCCGGCATCGCCATGAGCAGGCGAGCCGCGGCGCGCAGCCCGGCCCTGCGGAGGATCGTCACCGCGGTGCCCGGTCGGCCCTGCGGAGGATCGTCACCGCGGTGCCCGGTCGGCCCTGCGGAGGATCGTCACCGCGGTGCCCGGTCGGCGTACTGCCCGGTTCAGCGCACGCTGGTCGTAGCACGCGACGGCCAGCGGCGGGACCTCCTCGAAGCGGTCCCGCAGGTAGTCGACCGACTCGGCGATGCGCCTGGAGGCCGGGTCCGACCGCTCGATGCCGGTGGCCTCCGAGCCCAGCCGGAACTCTGCGATCACGCGCCGCCAGAGGGAAGCGACGCGCGCGACGGTCGCCGGTCGGTGCCCACGACGAAGCCCTCGCCCTGCGCGTTGCTCCCGCTCGGGGCCCACGTCGCGGCCTGGACGATCGATCGCAGCACGTCGTCCGGCACGGGCTCCGCCGAGCGCCGGCGCATCGCACGGGCGGTCGACATGGTCGCGAAGAGGCCGTCGACCTCCGCTGGCTGTGTCGCATCCATCTCGCAACCCCCCGGCGCTGCAGTCGACGCGGCCGACCCTGGCTAACATGTTCGGCCCGAGAGTCATCGTCGTGGAGTGCCACAGCCAGCCGGCGTCTGCGATCATGCCCAGATGTCCGATTGGCTTCCGCCGGAGGCGCTCCTGGCTGCCTATCCCGCGCCCATGCAGGCCATCGCGGACGCAGGGGGATCGCGCGCCGGCCTGTCGCGGACGCAGGGGGATCGTCCGCCCCCGCGCTGCCGGACGCGATCGAGCGGGTGCGCGTCGGGTGGCGGATCATCGGGTACGACGTGCCCGTGGGGCGTCGTACGGTGTACTTCTGCTGGATCATGCCGGAGCCCGTGCACGTCCATCTCCGGTTCACCTATGGCGTCCTGATGCACGACCCCGACGGGTTGCTGGAGGGCGACATCGCGCGGGCCCGCTGGGTCACGCGGCGGCCGGGGAAGCCCATCGACGCGCCGCCGCTGGAGTGGCTCGTGCGCGAAGCCGCCAGGGTCGCCCTGCTGCCGCCCGCCGAGCGGCTCGCAGCGGCACACGACCGGGAGATCGGCCGGGCGTCGCGAGACTGACACGGGCGCCGTCGCCGCCAGCGGCGCCGCGAGCGGCGGCGCCCTGTCCCGAGCTCCCCGGGCTCCCCGGGCTACTGCTGAGCCAGGAGCCCCTCCAGGCGATCCATCGACTCGACCACGCCCGACTCCATCCCGGAGGCGACCATCCCGTCGCGGTCCTCCAGCGACTGGTAGACGGACTGGGTCGTGATCCTCGTCCGGCCGCCAAGGTCCTCGAACGTCACCGTCTCCAGGAGCACGTGACCTGGGACGCCCTCGTACTCGAAGGTCTGCACGATGCGTGCCGGCGGCTCGACCAGGTGGTACACGCCGTGGAAGGCGTGGACGGTGCCGTCCGCGTCGCGCTGGACGAACCGCCAGCTCCCGCCCGGCCGCAGGTCCATCCGGTCGACGGTGGTCGTGAGGTGCCGCGGGCCCCACCAGCGCGGGACCAGGTCGGGACCGGTGTACGCCTTGAACACGAGCGCGCGCGGCGCGTCGAACTCGCGCGTCATCACGACTTCAGGCCGTTCGGGCGCGATGGTGAAATCGAGCTTGCTTATTCGGGACGCTCCTTCCGCGCTTCCTCGGCCTGGAGGTCTCGGAGGAGCTCCTCCAGGCGATCATGCCGCTCTTCCCACAGATGCCGGTAGCGGTCCACCCAGTCGGCGACGCCCCGGAGGGGGGCCGGCTCGAGCCGGCACGGGCGCCACTGGGCCCGGCGGCCCTGGGTGACCAGCCCGGCGCGCTGCAGCACCTTGAGGTGCTTGGAGATCGTGGGCAGCTTCAGGTCGAAGGGCTCGGCGATCTGCGTCACCGAGGCCTCGCCCTGCTCCAGACGTGCCAGGATCGCCCGGCGCGTCGGGTCTGCCAGTGCCGCAAGCGTGACGCTGAGTGGATCCATGGTCTCCGTACTATACCAGGCAGCTAATTAGCCAAGCGGTAGAATACAGCCCGCCGTGAGGACCTGTCACCACGGGAGTCCGTGTGCGTGTGGGATCCGTGTGCGCCGGCGACCGGGTTGGGACGTTCGAGCGCCGATCGCCGTGTCCCGTCCGAGACGCCCCGTGTCATCACGGATCGGCGTGCTAGCGTGAGGCCAGCGGGTTCCCCCGGCGGTGCGCCGGACTTCCCCGGCCGGCCGAGTGCCGCGAGGGCGAGGAAGCCATGAGAGCGCGGTTGGTCGAGTTTGGCGAGGTGGAGCTGGATGGCCAGCGCTACCGGCATGACGTGGTGGTCGAGCGTGGACGCGTCACCCGCAGGCACGAGGGCGCGTCGAAGTCGCGGCGCGACGAATTCGGACACACACCGCTGACGATGGCGGAGGCGATCCCCTGGCATTGCCGCCGGCTGATCGTCGGGACCGGTGCCGGGGGCGCGCTGCCCATCGCCGCCGGCGTGCTCGAGGAGGCCGCGAGACGCGGGGTGGAGGCTGTGGCCGTTCCGTCCCGCGAAGCCTGTCGCCTGCTGACGGGTGCGGGCCGTCGTCCGGTACGGGGAGCCGATGGGCCAGGCATGCACGGACCTCCGGATCGTGCGGTTGGACGACCGTGGGCGGTGTTCGTGGTTCGAGGAATGGCCGTACTGGCCCTGGCGGCCGTCGCCGGCCGGGGAGGACTGACGTGGGCATGAGAGCCGCCTTCAGCATCGATCCCGACCAGGGCCTGTCCGAACGCGACGAGCTGGATCTCGTTCGCCTGGGCGCCGAGCTCGGCTACGTCGCCGCGTGGACGCCATCGCGCGCGGACGCCGCCGCCTTCGACCGCTGCCTGCGCTGGAACGAGGCGAGCGGACTGGCCGTCGGCATCTCCGCCGTACCCGCCTCGGGACGGCCGCCCGAGTTCTACGCGGCGCAGGCCCGGCGCGCCTGGGAGGGAACCGGAGGACGGTTCGCGCTCGTCGCCGGCAGCGGCCAGATGGCGCACGCGGCCAGCGGCATGCGCCGGTACCTCGCGGATCTCCGGGGCCTCCTGCCGCCCGAGCAGCCGTTGTTCGTGGCCGCGCTCGGTCCCCTGATGCTCCGGGTGGGCGGCGAACTGGCCGACGGCGTCGCGCTCAACTGGTGCACGCCCGCGCAGGTCGCCTGGTCGCGCGACCGCGTCGCGGAGGCCGCGTCGAGCGCCGGGCGGCCCGTTCCGTCGATCGTCGAGTACATCCGGACCGCGGTCGATCCCGATCCCGCCACGGCTCGCGCGACGCTCGGCGCCGCGGTGCGCCCCTATGCCTTCGCGCCAGGTGGCTACCGGCGACACTTCGAGCGCATGGGCTTCGCCGACGAGCTGCAACGCGTCGAGGGGCAGGATGCCGACTGGGATCCGGCGTTCCTCTCGGCGGTCGGGGCGTGGGGCGCCCCTGGCGCCGTTCGCGGCCAGGTGGAGCGCCTCGGCGCCGGCCTCGACCTGCCCATCGTGCGGGTCCTCGTCCGCCGCCGCGGCGACGCCGTGTCGGCGCGTGCCGTTCTCGAGGAATGCGCGCCGGGCGCGTGACGGTGACGATGACGGCCAGTCGAGCACGCCGCGCCCGCCCTGCGCCGCCGGCGGATCCGCCAGGTCAGACGGGACGCTCCGGTCGTCCACGGCGGTCGTCCACCGCGGTCGTCACAATGGCTTGACGCGCCTGGTGCGGATAGCTAGATTGGCCTGATGAAGACCGCGACGATCACGGAAGCGAAGAACGGCCTCAGTGCCCTGATCGACCGGGTCAGGGCAGGGGAGAGCGTCCTCATCCTCGATCGGGGGATCCCGGTCGCTCGTCTGGAACCCGTCGCTTCCGGGCCGGACCCCGCCGGGCGCCTCCGGCGGCTCGAGCGGGCGGGCATCGTCCGGGCGGGGCAGGCACCACCTCCGCTCGACCTGATCCGCACACCAGCTCCCCGGGTGCCAGAGGGCGCGAGCGCGGTGCGGGCCGTCCTCGATGAGCGACGTTCGGGCCGGTGAGATTCTGGGACAGCTCCGCGGTCGTCCCGCTCCTCGTGGAGGAGCCGTCAAG
>JAJYJR010000547.1 GCA_021789355.1 Chloroflexota bacterium
CGCGAGCGTGATCGGTCTCGGCGCGGCGCTCCTCGGGTGTGCCTGCGCGATCCGGGCCGCCCGGGGCGGCCCGCTCGCGCCGGCGGTGACGATGGTCCGGCTCGCCTTCGGGGCCCTGCTCGTCGCGGGGCTCGTCATGGAGGCGGCGCTCGTGAGCCACGACTTCAGCGTGGCCTACGTGGCCGAGGTCGGGAGCCGCGAGACGCCGCTGCTTTACACGGTCGCGTCGCTCTGGGGGGCCCTGGCGGGCTCCATCCTCTTCTGGGCCATCCTGCTCGCGGGGGTAACCGCGCTCCTCACCTGGCGCACGTCGGAGGCGGACCGCTCGTTACTTCCGGTGAGCCTCGCGGTGCTCGCCGGCCTGCTCAGCTTCTTCGCCTTCATCGTGGCCGGGCCCGGCAGCCCCTGGGGCCAGACCGATCCGGTACCCGCCGACGGTCCCGGGCCGAACCCGCTGCTCCAGAACCACCCGCTCGTGGCGGTCCACCCGCCGCTGCTCTACCTCGGCTTCGTCGGGCTCGCCGTGCCGTTCGCCCTCACGGTCGCGGCGCTCTGGCAGGGTCGGCTCGACGGGGCCTGGTTGCGGTCCGCCCGGCGCTGGACCCTCGGGCCCTGGATCGCGCTCTCGCTCGCGCTCGTCGCCGGCGCCTGGTGGTCGTATGAGGTGCTCGGCTGGGGCGGCTACTGGGCCTGGGACCCGGTCGAGAACGTCGCGCTCCTGCCGTGGCTCACCGCGACCGCGTTCCTCCACTCGGCGATGATCCAGGGGCGCCGTGGCCTGCTCGCGGGCTGGAACGTCGTGCTTGTCGTCGCTTCCTTCGCCCTCACCCTGCTGGCCACGCTCGTGACCCGCAGCGGCATCCTCACCTCGGTCCACGCCTTCACCGACTCGACGATCGGCCCACTCTTCCTGGCCTTGCTCGCGATCGTGCTGGTGAGCTCGCTCGCGCTCGTCGTGCTGCGCCTCCCGGCGGGCGAGCCGACCGGTCGCCTCGGCGCGCGCCCGGCGGCGTTTCTCCTGAACAACCTGCTGTTCGTGGCGGTCGCCGGGACCGTGCTGCTGGGCACGCTGTTCCCGCTCTTGGCCGAAGCCGCGGGCGCAGGCCAGCTCAGCGTCGGGGCGCCGTACTTCGAACGGGTCGTGGGCCCCCTCGCGCTTGCCCTGATCGTGCTGGCGGGCATCGGGCCGACGCTGCCCTGGGGTCGCTGGGATGCGAGGGCCCGACGCCGGCTGCTGCCCGGAGCCGGTGCGGCCGCGCTCGTAAGCGTCGCGCTCCTGGTGCTCGGCGGACCGCCCGAGGCGATCGCCGGTGTGGCGGCGGGCAGCTTCGCCCTGGTCGAGACCGGATGGTCGATCATGCGACGCTCGAAGGGCCTGCGCGCGACGAGCGTTGCCGGAGGGCTGCCGGCCCGACTGGGGGCCCGGCGCCGCGCGTTGGGTGGGCTCGTCGTCCATGCCGGGGTCGCCCTGATCGCTCTCGCCGTCGTGGCCGCCGGGGTGGGCCGGCGCGAGGTGACCGTCACCCTGCGTCCCGGTGCATCGGCGATGTTGGGCCCCTATGCGATCACGTACCTCGGGAGCGATCAGGAGGCCGTCGCGGGACGGACGCGCATCGTGGCGAAGGCCCGCACCGCTGGGCCTGGCGGTCCCGCCGCGCTCGCACCGAGCCTCAACCTCTTCCCCACCGCGAGCGAAGCCATCCCGAGCCCGGCCGTCGATAGCAGCCTCACGGGCGACCTCTACGTCACCCTTGCCAACCTCGACCCGGCCACGGACGCGGCGACGTTCCAGCTGAGCCTCCATCCCTTCATCGGCTGGCTGTGGGTCGGCGGCGGTGTGGTGGCGCTCGGCGGACTTCTGGCCTTCTGGCCTGAACGGCGCCGCGCGGCCGGCGCGGCCATTGCCGGCCATGCGGTGGCTCGTCCGGCCCTCGCCGATGATTGAGCCCGGCGCCGCCCGGCCGCGTCTGGGGCGGCGCCGGGTGTTCCTGCTCATGGCGCTCGTCGGCGCTGCGACGATGCTGCTGGGCACGCTTGCGGTCGGGTTCACCCGTGATCCCGGCATCGTCGCCTCGCCGCTCGTGGGCAAGCCCGCGCCATCGTTCTCGCTCACTACCCTCGACGGCGGTCACGTCTCGCTGGCCGAGCTCCGGGGCCGCCCGGTCCTGCTCAACTTCTGGGCGTCGTGGTGCGTGCCCTGTCGCGACGAGGCGCCGCTGCTGCAGGCGGCGTCGGTCGAGTACGCCGCGCGCGGACTCGTCGTGCTCGGCGTCATCTACGAGGACAGCGCCGAGAACGCCCGCGCCTTCATGCGCCAGTACGGGCAGACCTACACAGGCCTCCTCGATCCCGACGGGCGCACGGCCCTCGACTACGGCGTCTTCGGCATCCCGGAGACCTACTTCATCGACCGCGCGGGGCGGATCGCCTCGAAGCAGACCGGCCAGCTCGACTCGACGAGTCTGACCCGCCGGATCGAGGCGATCGCCCCGTGACCGTGCCTCCTCTGGAGCGCCGCGCCGCGCGTCGGAACCGCGTCGCCCGTTCCGATGCCCTCCTCGCTGGGTTGCTGGCGCTCACCGTCGGGGCGGCCCTCGTGGCCGCGCTCATGCCCCACGCGACGAGCCTCGACGCCCGGGCTGCGCGCCTCGAGGCGGAGCTGCGCTGTCCGGTCTGCCAGGGCGTGTCGATCGCCGACTCTCCCGCGCAGATGGCGCAGGAGATGCGTGCCCTGGTGCGCGACCAGCTCGCCGCCGGGGCCAGCGACGACGCGGTGCTCGCCTTCTTCGTCACCCGCTACGGACGCTGGATCCTGCTCACCCCCTCGCCGAGTGGTCTCGAGCTCGGGCTCTGGCTGGCGCCCGGCGCCATCGTGGTGGGGGGCGCCCTGTGCCTCGTGCTGCTGCGTCGCCGGGCGGCAATGGCAAGAGACGTTGCCGCAGTGAGGCAGGTGGTCACCCCTCGTGCGGCCTTGAGCGGCGCGATCCGCGATGCCCCGGCATGGATCCGCCTCGGTGTGGCCACGCTGCTCGTGGCCGCGATCGCCGCACCGCTCGCGCTTGCCGTGGGGCCGCGGCTGCCCGGCCAGCAGATCACGGGCCAACCGGCCGGCCCTCAGCCGGCTCTCTCGATCGCGGACCTCGAGGCGGCCGTGCGTGCACGGCCCTCGGATGTGCCGACGCTCGCCGCGCTGGGCGACGCGTACCTGGGTGCGGGTCGCACGGGCGATGCGATCGGCGCCTTCGAGCGGGCGCTCAAGGTCGACCCGCAGAACGTACCCTCGCTCCTCGGGCTTGGCGCCATCCTCCTGGAGGCCGACCGTCCGTCCGCGGCGGGCCCGCTCTTCGACCGTGTGCTCGCACTCGCACCCGATCAGCCCGACGCGCTCATCTTCCGCGCGCTCGCGCGCATTGGGACCGATGGCGGACTGATGGCCGCCTCCCGGATCGATCTGGAGCGCTTCCTTGCCGTGGCGCCGGGCGACCCCCGCCGGACGATGGCCGAGCAGCTCCTGGCAGGACCGACCGCGAACCCGACGTCGAAACCGACGACGGACCCGACGACGAGCCCGAGTCCAAGTCCGTGACCCTCGGCGTCGCCTTCATCGCGGGCCTGATCTCGTGTCTCTCGCCCTGTGTGCTTCCGGTTCTGCCGGTCTTCACTGGCTATGTCGCGGGCGGCGCGAGTGGATCGGCAGGCACGGCCGTCCTGAGCGGTTCCACCTGGCGCGCGGCAGGCTTCCTGGCCGGGTTCCTGGGCGTGTTCGTGCTGCTCTGGGTCTCGCTCGGCGTGGTCGGCTTCGCCCTCTTCCAGACCGTCCCGATCCTGCGCCAGGCGAGCGGGGCGTTCATCGTGGCCATGGGCCTGCTGACGATGAGCGGCCGTCACCCGCTTGCGCGTCTCGGTGGGCTGGCCCCGTGGCTCGGCGGCGGCGGCCCGGTGCTGCTCGGGGCCGGGGTCGCCGTCGGGTGGACGCCCTGCATCGGCCCGACGCTCGGGGCGATCCTGACGCTCGCGGCGGCGGCGCCGACGGTGGGCGTCGGGTCACTCCTGCTGGTCGCCTACGCGCTCGGGCTCGGCGTGCCGTTCCTGGCGCTCGCGCTCGGCTTCCGTCAGTTCCGGCGGCTGTCGAGCTGGCTCGGCGCGCGGGCCCGGGGCGTCGAGATCGTCACCGGCGCCTGGATCGTCCTCGTCGGGGCGCTCGTCTACAGCGGCACGTTCGCGCGGCTGGCGGGCCTCTTCCGCTGGGGCTACTGATCGGCGCGACACTGACAGGCGCAGTCCCGCGTGGTGGGCCATAATACGACAGCCAATGTAGTTGTCGGGTGGCGATGAGCGACGCGCATCCAAGCACACCGGAAACCGCATCTGTACCTCGTCGCCAGGTCCCGCGCATCGGACCGTTCACGATCCGCCAGCTCGGGTTGCTCAACGCGGGCCTTGTCGCGGTGGCGGTCCTCGGGCTGCTCGCCCTGCGCCCGCTCGCGCCGCCGGCCGGCGAGCCGATCTACACCCTGAAGAACGGCG
>JAJYJR010000026.1 GCA_021789355.1 Chloroflexota bacterium
AAACGAAGGGACGAACGAGGGGAGAGGGAGGCTTGGCCGGGGAAACGCGATTGTGCCGCGTACGTCTGAGCGTTCACGACGTGGACAGGGTCCCGGGAAGTACGTAATGCGCGTCCGTCTCCACAACGCGCTGATCGTGGTTCAAAGGGCCGCTAGGTGTGATGTCAAGGCGTGATTCCACGCCATCGCTGCGCGTGATTCCCATGCTTGAAGTTCAGTGGATTGGGTCCAGGCTGTCCGTAGCGTCCCACGCGACTGGACAGGGATCTCGGATGGCCCAGGCGGCCCAACCACACCCGAGGCTCTGGGCTATACGGCCGAGTACGCAGCCCAGAAGCAGCAGTTCTTCAATGACCGGCTTACTCTCATGCTCTCCTCCGCCGCCCCCTTGAGCACAACAGGTTCGCTGAGCGGCTGGGCGAGCGTCCACCAGAAGACGACCTACAACTGCCTTCCCGCTGTCGGCCAGTCGATCCTGAAGTACAACTTCGGCTCGAGCTGGGTCAGCCCCTCCGTCGCCGCGAAGCAGGGCACTGCGGCGCACGAGCCAGGCGCCATTACCACTGCGATGGAAACGACGACCGTTGGCACGAACGACGGGACCGCATTCTCTTGGATCAATTCCCAGTTCTCGGCCGCTGGATCGCTCTTCCGATACGTTCCTACGAACAGTGCAACTTTGGCGAGCTTCGAGAACTACACCACGACCGAGATCAACGCATCGATGCAGATGCTGTACGTCCGAGTCGATCTGACGAGCACCCACTATGCTTGGCACCAAACGACGCCTGCACAGCATGCGACTGGTGCCGTCGCCTTCTCTGGGTCCGGTGCATACACGACGATTGACGACCCGTTTACACACCTCTCCGGATCGACGTGTGTCGCCTCTCCCTACACGTCGTCGAACGACTACTCCTGCAACTGGGCCAACTACTCATCGAATGAGTACTACCTTGCCAAGGACGTCGTCCGCTACGGCCTTCAGCCGATGTACTTCTAGGTAACCGTGCCACGCCATCCCAGAGCCTTGGCTCTGTTCGTTGTCACGACGCTTGTCGGCTGCTCTTCAGCGCCGACAAGCGTCCCATCTCCATCTTCTGCAGCGGTGGGGACCCCGGCGCTCGCGGGCTCGCCAGCGAGCAACAGTTCGTCGCCTGCCGCCACCCTCGCTGCGCCGTATCCAATCGTCCAGCTCGACAGTTCAGCGATTCGTAGTGTGCACTTGCCGTCGGGCTTCCAGGTTCACCGCATGAGCGGATGGGGTGCCCGGGTCGTGTTCGACACCATGGGATACGGCGACGAGACGCACACGCTCGGACGATCGATCTACCTGCTCGACCTGGAATCGGGGGCGGTTGAACCGATCGCAACGGCTGCCGGAGGCGACGCCGCCTGGACGCCACGGATCAGCGGCGACTACGTCGCCTGGGTCGAGTGGCACTACGCCGACAACACCGTCTTGCGAGGTGCCTTGACGTGGCGGATCGTCGCCATGGATCTGCGCGACCGCCATTCCTGGACCGTCGCGTCGGCCGTCAACACACGCCTCGAGGGCGGAGCCGGCGTCCCGCCCGCCCTCGACGTCAGCGGATCACAGATCGCCTACGCGGTCGAGTCCCCGACTCCGGACCGTCCGTGGGGTTGGACAATCCTCGTTCGAACCCTTCCCTCGAACGAGCTTGTTCGCCGGATCGAGACCGCCGAGGACCTGTACGCGCTGGCGCTTTCCGATGGAGCGGTCGCCTACAGCGAGGGCCTCGTCGACACGCAGCTGAGCTTCAAGTACAAGACGCGGCTCATGGTCTCGACCGTGGCCCAGCCGAGCCCGCGTCGGGTCGCCGCCGACGCGTTCGAACTCGCCATGGACGGGCCTCGCCTTGCCTGGGTAGATGATCGCGCGGCCAGCCAGGGCGGGATCGGGCTGGCGCAGTATCCGAGGATCTACTCGACGCTCCTTGGTGACCCGTCCCCGGAGCCCCTGAGCGCGCCCCCCGACGGCGTGTCCGTGAGGAGCTCGTCGTGGCCGTCGGCGGGCGACGGCCTGGTGGCCTGGTCAGACAACCAGGACACGCCGGCGCGCGGGCAGCCGGTCGGTGCGCATCTGGTGGTGTGGAGCGCGGCCACCGGACGGGCGACCCAGCTAGAGCCGACCGCCGGCATGATCCTCTCGGCGGTCGGTCAGGGCTGGCTGGTCTGGTACGACGACCGCGGGCTGCCCGATACCTACTTCGCTGGGCTTCCCATCGGGCTGACGGGCTTACGCTGAAGTTTTCCCTACTTCCGCCTGCGACGCGGTTCGGCGAGCTGCAGGGCGTCCAGGCGAACCGGCCCAACTTCAGGGTGGCGCGCCTCCTGGCCCTGCGCCACGGCGCGAGCGGCTTCGTCCTGAAGACCGCTCCGACCGCGGAGATCCTCGACGCGATCCGCCGGGTCGCGGAGGGCGGTGTCGCGTTCCCGGCCGAGCTCCTGCTGGCCGTGCAGCGTTCGGGCTGGACGCCGCTGAGCCCGCGCGATCGGCGCCTGATCGAGCAGTTGCTGGACGGTCGCACCAACGACGAGATCGCGCTCGCGCTGGGCGTGACCCGCAAGACGATCGAGGCGCATCTCGGGCGGCTCTTCGAGCGCTTCGGCGTCGCGAGCCGTACAGAGCTCGCCGTGCGTGCAGAGCGTGAGGGCTGGCTGGGCGTTCCGACAAAGCCAGGTTCGCCGCTGGGGCCGGGGCGGTGAACGGCCCGGCGGACCGCCGCGCTCCGCTGCGGACTCCCGACGAGGAGTCGCGCTCGCCCAGAAGAGCCCTCGAGCGGTGCTAGTATGCGCGTATGAAGCGCACCACCATCAGCCTTCCAGACGAGCTCGCCGCGGCCCTGGAGCGGGAAGCGCAGCGCCGGCGGGTACCCGTGTCCCAGGTCGCGCGCGAGGCGATCGAAGCTCGACTTGGACGTGGCGCCGGCGGACGCCGTGAACTCCCGTTCGCGGCGCTCGGCCGCAGCGGCCACCGCTCGACGGCCCGCGACGTGGAGGCCATCCTCGATCAGGAGTGGGGCCCTGATCGGGAAGATGGACGACCGGCCGTTCCACGACCGTGATCGTCGACGCACGGCCAATCGATGATCGCGATCGTTGACTCCGGCCCGCTGTACGCGGCAGTCGACGCCGACGACGACGACCACGCTCGCTGTCTGGAGGTGCTGCAGCGCGTCGATCTCGATCTGGTTGTCCCGGCGCTCGTCGTCGCCGAGGTCACGTATCTCGTCGGCCGGCGGCTGGGCCCGGACACCGAAGCCGCGTTCCTGCGCGGCCTGACCACCCTCGAGGTCGAGGCGCCGATCGTGGAGGACTGGCCACTCATCGCGGACCTCGTCGAGCGGTACGGAGACTTCCCGCTCGGCGGCACCGATGCCTCCGTCGCCGTCCTGGCGGACCGCCTCGGCACCGACCTGATCGTGACGCTCGACCGGCGCCATTTCGGCGCGGTCCGCTCGTCCGCGGGGCGCTCGTTCCGATTACTCCCGGATTGAAGCCCTGGCTCTCTGGCGTGTCGACGGCAGCGCCGTCGCGAAGATCCGAAGACGAGCGGTCAGTGGATGTGCGGCGCCTGCTCCAGGACCTCGTGCTCGCGCAGGAAGCGGACGCGGAACCCCTCCAGGTCCCCGACAGCGTAGGGCAGCAACCGCAGGCCGATGGTGGTGTTCATGAGGGGAATACCCAGCATCTCGCCCAGGATCAGCACGTCGAACGCGTCGCGATGCCGCTGCGCCTCGACCATCGACTCGTGGTAGGAGTCGTAGAGGGCGAGGCCCCACAGGACGTCACGCGCAGCGCCGATGGCTCGGCGCAGGCGTCCGCGATCCGGGCCGGCGTGCTCGCCAGCCGGTGCGGAGATCGTCCGGAGACGTAGCAGCCTCTGGCCCTGGCTCATACGGCCGATCCTCGATGCGCCGAATTCAGCGCGGCCACGACCTCCCGGCGAATGGCGGGCACGTCGTCCAGCGGCGCATCCAGCCGCCGGCCCTCGAGGAACACGCCCACGCCGGAGGCGGGCAGTCGGTGCCGGAGGGACAGCCAGAGCCCCCTGGGTGATGCGGTGCCGGTGGCGACGACGGCGACGCGCCCACCGAACTCGCCCAGGATCGACGCGAACAGCTCGCCGGCCGCCTCGTGCACCGCCAGCACGTCCGGTGGGTAGTCGCGGAGCTGATCCTGGTCGGCCGACGCGCCGGCCCGCGCCAGCTCGCCGGTCATGCACCGGCTGGCGCAGACGCTGAAGAGCTCGGGGAAGAGCCCGACCAGCTCGAGCCGGAGCGGACGGCCGGTGGTGCCCCGCGCGCCAACCGTGCCTGTGCCGGGGCGCCCGCGGTGGTCGCGGCCAATCGGTCCGTTCATCAGTGGCACCCCAGGTGCTCGACCACCGGCACGAGCGCGTCGATCTCGGTCGCGCCGCACGCGCCCACGAGCTCCACCGACAAGACCCGGCCCGTGTGCTGGCAGGGGATCCAGGCGCGCGCCCAGTGCACCGTGCGCCTTGGCAGCAGGCCCCGGGTCCCTGACCCTCTCCACAGCCGGGCCTCGTGGCCGTTCAGCTCCACCATCCCGGCATCCGCGGGGATCGACGGCGGCGGCGCCGGCCGCCGTCCGCTGCTCGCCCATGGGGCGATCCGCAGGTGCAGCTCGACGTGCAGGAGCGGCTCCGCTCGCCGGAGGATGTAGTCGGCGCTGCCGGCGGTCACCCAGCCGCTGCCGCCCCAGTCGCGGCTGCGGTCCACCTCCGGCGGCGACACGCCCGGCATCAGGCGCCAGGGCTCTGGTAGCTCCAGGTTCCCGAAGTTCGTGGGGCCCATCAGCAGGTTGGTCGCGCCGAGCACGACCTGCGTGGCGGGCACGGACGCCGGGGCCACGTCAGGTGCGTCGGCGTCCGGTGGACACCCATCGAGTGCGACGCCCGCCATCACGCGCCCGCCCCCGCGATCGCCCGCCAGGAATCGGGGACGAAGCGAAGCAGGTCGTCCGTCACCTGCGCCACCGACGCCACCGAGTTCACCTCGTCGGGATACTGCGGAATGAACGCCCGAACGTGCTGCCCGAGGTCCGCGCGGATCTGATCGAGGTACCCCAGCTGCTCCTGGTATCGGTTGCGCACGTAGTCCGCGGCGTGGACGCCACCCGCGCCGTCCGCCGCCGCGCCGCCGACCACCCCCGCCGCCTGCGCCATTCCCCCTGCGCCCAGCAGCTCGGGCTGGAGCACCTGGTTCACGATCACCCCGCCCATCGGGATGTCGTACGCCTGGACCATCGTGATGAAGCGCTTGACCACGCTGATCGGCAGACTCAGCGGCAGCGTCACGAAGAAGAACGCTGTCTTCTCCGGGTCCGTCAGCAGCGTCTTCACCTGGGTGAAGCGCTCGTTCATGTCGAGCAGGTCGGCCATCAGCGGGTCCCGGGCGACCTCCTCCATCACCCGCTCCTTGCGGAACGAGAGCTGGACCCGCATGCCCAGCGCCTCCTTGCGCGAGTCGATCATGCGGGCCAGCCACAGGCCGTAGATCTTGGAGAGCCCGATCAGCCGGACCGCGTTGGCCACCGCGGCCGTGTCGAACACGATCCGCTCGTACTCGCGCCCTTCCTTGAGCATGATCTCCATCATCTTGTCGAACATCGCCGATTCCTCGAACGCGGGGTTCGTCACCGCGATCTCGACGAACGGCTTCGCGTCGACCGGGATGTCGGCCCACTTGAGGAACTCCCGCACGCGCGACCCGATGTTGTCGCGGTAGCGGGCGACGATCTCGTCGGCCTCGACCTCGATCGCATCGAGGTTGGGCACCCCCTCGACCGGTTCGATCCGCCCGGAGGCCAGGCGCTTCTGCCCGAAGAGGCTTGCCAGCGAGTGGACGGGATTGAGCGACGCGACGAGGGTGTGGCGCCCTTCGCGCGCGGTGAGCGAGGCGATCGAGGCGGCCGCGACGGTCTTGCCCACGCCGCCCTTCCCGCCAGTGAAGACGAACCGCAGGTCCGGGTGCGAGGCGAAGAACGACGCCAGGTCGGCCGCCATGTCCGGTCGGTCCGCCCCTCCCGTCGGCAGCCGGTCCCTCGGCGCATCGACGGGCCGGTCCGCCGGCCACCCGCCGGTCATCGTGCCGCCCCCGGCGCCGCGTCGAAGAGCCGGCGCACCGGATCGGGCGGGTCCATGAGCACCCGCGACGCGGCCTCGATCATCTCCATGCCCTTCGGTTCCCGGGGAAACATCGGCATCGCCGCCACCACCTTGTCCCCGAACAGCCGGCGGATCTCGGCCAGGTTCCCTTGCTGCATCCCGATCCGGTTCCGCAAGAACTCCGGCAGGTCCGAATCGGTGAGCAGGTCGGCGGGATACACCTGGTTCACGATGAGGCCGCTCATCTCGATGTTCAGGTCGGAGAACATCCGCAGCGCCCGCCCCGTGTCCACGATCGCCATCTGCTCGGGGATCAGCACCATGAAGAACGCCGTCCGGCGGCGATCCGTGATGAGGTCCGTGAACGTGGTGACCTGGCGCTTGATGTCCAGCAGCTCGTGGAGCACCGCGTCCTCGGTGCGCTCCTTGCCGCCCCCCTTGAGGGTGGCCGCCACCGCCTCGTACTCGGCCACCTTCTCGCGGGTCTCGGTGATCTTCTCGACCCACTTCGAAAGGATGTCGGCCATGGCCACCATGCGGACGCCGTGCCCGAAGGGGGGCATGTCGAAGATGTAGAGCTCGTACTCGCGCGCCGCGACCAGCTCCGCCATCGCGTCGTAGGTGGCCGACTCGTACATCGCCGGCTCGGCCGAGGTGGATTCGATGTACTCGTCGATCTCCTCCGGCACGCGGTCGAGCCCGTACATGTCCCGGATCTTGGCCCGCACCTGCTCCTGGTAATCGTGGACGCGACGGTCGGCGTCGATCTCGACCACGTGCAGGTTGGGGCGCAGCTCCACCACGCCCTTGCCGAAGATGTCCGCCTCGAAGATGTCGGACAGCGAGGCCTGTGGGTCGGTGGAGAAGCACAGCGTCTTCTTCCCCTCGACCTGGCTCATGTGCCAGGCCAGCGCGGCAGAAGACGTCGTCTTGCCCAGGCCCCCCTTTCCCGCCAGGATCACGATCTCCGGGTTCGAGCCCCGGGACCGGAAGTAGTGGCCCAGGCCCTGCATCAGTAGAGCGCGTCGGTGAAGTCGCGCTCGCGGAACACCCGCTGCTTCCACGACTTCACGTTGGGCACCGCGTACGGCAGCAGCCGCAGCGAGTAGTACGGCGGCAGGACGGGGATCCCGAGCATGTCTCCGAGCGTGATGAACATGAACAGGTGCTCCATGTACATCCGCGTGCGGAGCGCCGCCGTGACGTTGCCGTGGGACGCCATGCCGTACATCACGCCTTTGAGCATGCCGCCGAATCCGAGCTTCTTGCGTTCCTCGTCTGGCACCAGTTCCTCCTCAGGGGGGACGGGCAGCCTGCCCGTCCCGCGTGCCTTCCGGTCTGCTTGCGGTCGCAGGGCGGTTGCGGCGGATCGGCACACGGCCGACCCGTCGCAACCCACACATCACTTGCGGCCGGCACCTCCCGCCGCAGCGGAGGGACGCGGCTGTGCTGCCTGCGGCCGCTCGCCGCGCCTCATGCGGAAGTAAGCGCCGTAGCTCGACCAGGTCATGCGCAGACCGAAGTAGAGCAGCAGCAGGCCGAACACCACGAAGATGCCGTTGAACGCCAGGGCGACCGAGTGCCATCCGGGCTGGGCAAACGTGGTCCCGGCCTGGGTGAGCGGCTTGTTGGTGGCCACCGCGTTCACGAACACGATGATCTCCCAGACCAGCGCCGAGAGCGTGGTCACGATCATGAACGTGGCCGGGATGACGCTGGGCCGCGTGTCACGCCGCACCTTCGCAAGGTGGATGCTGACGATCATCAGCGCGAGCCCGGCCAGCAGCTGGTTGGAGGCCCCGAAGTAGAGCCAGAGGTTCCACCAGCTGCCGTTGATCGCGAACGCGACCGGGATCACAAGGCCGACCGCCGTCGCCACGTGCTTGTTGCCGAGGACGGCGAACTGGCCGTCACCGGCGAGCTCGGCCGACACCAGCCGCCAGAAGCGCGTGACGAGCGCCTGCACCGTCAGCGCGTAGACGACCAGCACCAGGCCAAAGAACGTCGCGAGGATCGCCTTGCCAAGGAACCCGAGCCACGGGTTGGCGAGGATCCCCGCGCCGCTCACCCAGGCTCCGACCGAGCTGAGGCCCGTGGCCTTGGACGAGAGCACCATGTAGGCGGCGAGCGAGGCCAGCGCGAGCAGCCCCTCGGTGAGCATCGCGCCGGCGCCAACGGGTCGGGCGTCGGTCTCAACGTCCACCTGTTTCGAGGTGGAGCTGCTGCCGACCAGCGAGTGCCAGCCGCTGATCGCTCCGCACGCGATCGCGACGAACAGGATCGGCCACAGCGGTCCCGGGTTGAGGCCAGGGTAGAACGTCTTGAACGCGGACTGCTGCAGGTGGATCCCGGTGAACGGCGTGATCAGGGAGCTGACCAGGATTACCACGATCGCCGCGAAGGCGGGGAAGAACGCGACGTAGTTGATGGGCTGGATGAAGGTCGGCAGCGGCAGCACCGACCCCAGGTACAGGATCACGGCCGTCACGATCGCCCAGAAGAGGATCGTGTTGCCGCCGAGGAAGTTGGCGGCGACGTGAAGGACGCCAACGTCAGTCGCGACCCATATCGAGAGCGCCACCCCGACCAGCGAGAGCAGGGTCACCAGGCCGACGTTCCAGCGCAGCCGGTACAGGAGTCTCCCGGCGATCACCCCCGTCAGCAGGACCCCCATCGTCGCCCAGAAGACGCCGGGGAAGATGTTGAAGAAGGTCGCGATGAAGAAGATGAACGTCGCCGAGATGATCAGCAGGTAGAGGATGATGAACCACAGGAGGGTGGTCCGGCCGCGGGCGCCCATGAAGTCGTAGGTGATGGGGCCGAACGAGCGTCCCTCGTTCCGCAGGCTCACCATGATCGCGCTGTAGTCCTGGAGCCAACCGATGAAGAAGTTGCCGATGATGATCCAGGCGAGCGCTGGAAGCCAGCCGTACTGGATGGCGATGAACGGTCCCAGGATCGGCCCGAGCGCGGCGACGGACTTGAACTGGTAGCCCCAGAGCACGTACTTGCTGACGGGGAAGTACTCCACCCCGTCCATCAGCATGTGGGCCGGGGTGGTCCTCCCGGCATCCGGGGCCCACACCGCCCGGTCGTACCAGCGCGAGTACCAGAAGTACGCCACGCCGTACGCGATCAGGGCGAGGACGACGAAGAGTGCGGGCGTGTCCAAGCGTGACTCCCTTCCATCAGGCCCCGGAACAAGCCAGCGGACCGTGCAGCCCGCCGACTGGACGCGGTCTTCTCACGCCCCCGGTTCCAAGGGTCACGAGGTCGCGGACACCAGCCGCAGGGGGGACCGCATGGTCCCGGGCGGCGAGCTGGTCACTGAACGACGGAAATGGTCGTGCCGCCGCACCTCCTCGCCCGGAAGCCGACCCCGGGACGCCCACGCGACCTCGGCGGTCGCACGGCCGGCGGCTCCACGTGAGCTACTGTTAGCGTGTTGGCGGGCAAGAGCAATAACAGAAGCATTACAAACGCGGAAGGGGCGGTCACGAGTGGATAGCGCCACGCTGGTCGTCGTCATGCTGGCGGTGCTGCTGGTCGGCGGCTACGCGGTCGGCGGGGTGCTCAACGCGCGACGTATGCAGGCACTCGCAGTCGGACTCCGGGAGGCGCTCTCCGGCCCCGGTGGCCCCGCAAAGGTCCGGCGGCTCGGGCGCAGCATCGTCCGTGTCGAGGCCGAGCGTCCCGTGCGAGGCGCCGGCCGGGTCATCGCGACGGTGCTCCTGGCGCCCCGCGAGGCGCTGCTGGTGTGGGTGCTCTGGGCGTTGCAGGGACGTGGCGACCTGCTCGACATCAAGGCGGAACTCGACGGCCCACCGGTCGGGGCGGGGCTGCTGGCCGACCCGCGGCACCGGACCGGGCGTGCGGCGCTGCGCGCGGCCATGGCCGCGGGCGGGACGCGCGGCGATGCCGGGGCAGGCGGGCTCGCCGTTGCCGCCTATGACGCCGAGGGGATGACGGCCATGAGCCAGCTTGCCGCGGTGGCCGCGGGCGTGGGGGACGTGGTGCTGCTGGAGCTGAGGGGCGCCCAGCCGCGCCTGACGCTGCTGGTATCGCTCCGACACGCTCCGGCGTCGCTGCCATCGCTGAGAGCGGCGCTGCAGCGCCTGGTCGACCGGGTCAGCCGGGATGGGTGAGGAGGGCCGGACGGCTCGGCAGGCGGTTCCGGCCTGCCGTGGTACGGTGCGGTCGGGACATCGACGTGACATGGAGGGCACCGCATGGCGGGGAATCCGGTGACGGCGGCCTACTACTACCGGGTGCGCTGGGGGCACCACGACGAGTGGGTCGAGCTGTTCCTCCGCAACCACTGGCCGATCCTCCGCGAGCAGCAACGCGGCGGCCGGATCCTGGACGTGCGCCTGTACCAGCCGCGCTTCCATGGCGACGGCCGCGCGGACTGGGACCTGATGGTCACGATCACCTATCGCGACTGGGCCGCGATGGAGGAGCACTCGGAGCCCGAGATCGCCAGGCGTCTCTACCCGGACCAGGAGGCGTTCCGCGCGGACGAACAGCGGCGCTTCGAGTTGCTCGAGGCCCACTGGGACGTGCCGCTCGAGGAACGGCCTCTCCCGCAGGCGTAGCCGTCGACGACACGCGTCGCCGCCGTCGACGCCGGTCGCCGCGATCTTCGGAGAGGACGCCAGATGCACGTCACGATCGTCCACGTCCACGTACGACCCGAACACGTGGAGGAGTTCATCGCCGTGACCCGGGCCAACCACGAAGGCTCGATCCGGGAGCCGGGCAACCGGCGGTTCGACATCCTGCAGTCGGTCGACGATCCCACGCGCTTCGTCTTCTACGAGGCGTACGTCGATGCCGCCGCCGCGCAGGCGCACCGGGAGACGCCCCACTACCTGGCGTGGCGCGACACCGTGGCGGACTGGATGGTCGAGCCGCGCCAGGGGGTCCGTTACGCAGGGCTGCTGCCCGAGGTCGGGCCGGAGGCCTGATCGGTCGAGCCCGCGGCCGGGGCCCCGGGAGGGCCGTAGCGTCCCCGCAGCGCGCGCGCCGACAGCCACGCGTCCACCGAGCTCAGCGGGCCGCGGCCGTGCCGCAGCCGCTCGCGCCCTGACGGCGACCAGTGGACCAGGAGCCAGCGGAAGTACCAGTCCTGCACGCGGCGCCAGGGGGTCCGCGCCCGAGGGCGCAGCTCCCAGCGCTCGCGTGACGCGAGCCGTGCGGTGATCCCGACCGCGTGGAGCGCCACCGGGCGCCGCTCGGGCGGGCGGCTCGTCGACCACGCGGCGAGCGCGCGCAGGTCGGCCCGAGCCTCGCGGTAGGCTGCCGCGAGTCCGGCCCCGGCCTCGAGCTCGCGGACCCGAGCGTTCAGCAGGTGCACCTCGCCGACCAGGTCGCCCGGCCGGACGACCGTAGCGTCTGCGAGCGCGACCTCGCGTCCGTGATGCCTGGCGATCTCGAGCCCCAGGATCCCGTCGCGCCGCATCGGCCGGATCCTTCGCCGTCGCCGATCGAACTCCTCCCAGGCCACGAGGATCGGGTCGAGGATGCCGGGCGGTGCCGCGCGGTCGGAGTCGGCCGGCATCGCTACGCCGGGTCCGGCATGACGGCCGGTTCGTGGACGTGCGTCACGGCCCACGCGCCGATCGCGAACTCGATTGCCGCCAGCCCGAAGACGGCGCGGTAGCCAGCCCCGTAGCGCATGCCGTTGATGAGGTCCGCCACGGGCCCACCCACCGCCACTGCCAGCACCGCGGAGGCGGCCGTCACCGTGTTGGACAGGCCGAGGTAGCGCCCGGCCTCGCCGGGGGGCGCCACGTCGGTGAGCAGGGCCCAGTCCGCCGAGAGGAAGATGCCCATCGCCAGCCCGAACGGGATCGCGATCACGAACAGCGAGACGTACGAGGGCGCGACGGCGAACGCCACGGAGCCCACCGCGCCGGAGACGGCGCTCAGGGCCACGGTGCGAACGCGCCCCCACCGTGCGGTCATGGCGCCGCCGGGGATGGCCGCGACCAGCGCGACCAGCACGACGGCACCCGCCAGCGGCGCGACGAGGGTGCCCGCCTGGTTGCCGAGCCCGATCGAGTCCTCCAGGTAGTAGTAGACGAACGGCTGCAGCGTGCCGGCGGCCATGAGGATCGCGAGCCTCGAGCCCAGCAGCCACAGGTAATCGCGTTGCTCGAGGACGTCCCGTCCCCACACCTCGAGCACCGTGGTCCGCACGGCCCTGCGCCACCGCGCCGGATCCAGGAACCTCCCCGTTCCGGCCGCGTGCCAGCGGAGGCGGGGCAGGTGCGGCTCGCCGGATCGGCCATCCCGTTCGTCGACGCCGGCGACCGTGATCAGCGTGCCGAACCCGAGACTGGCCGCGGTGAAGACGACCGCCAGCCCTACGTGCCCGGCGACGACGAGGACCCCGGCAATCGCCACGCCGACGACCTGGCCGGCCATCTGCGCGCCTCCCAGGAACCCGGAGGCGAGCCCGCGGCGCCCGCGGGGCACGAGGTCGGGCAACAACCCCTGGTACGGGCCCTGGGCCGTGTTCGACGCGACCTCGATGCACAGCATCACCACCAGGATGGCCCAATACGAGCCCGACATGGCGAGCACGATGAGCAGGACCAGCTGGACAGCCACGCCGATCACCATCAGCGGGCGGCGGCGGCCCCAGGGCGTGACCAGCCGGTCGCTGGCGGAGCCCGAGACGGGCTGGACGACGATCGCAACGATCGCCTGCAGGCCGGCGATCAGCGAGAGCGCGGAGGTCTTGATCGCTGCCGGCACGAGCTGCTCGACCAGCCTGGGCAGGACGATGGTCGTCAGCGAGCCCCAGGTGACCGAGAGGCCGAAGTAGTACGCGGTGAGCACGGACAGCCACCGAAGCCCGGCGCCCTCCTCACCGGATTGTCCTTCGATCGTGCGGACGTGCTCGCCCTGCAGCGTGCTCGTCTCCCTCCGGGCCGTCGGTCCCGGCCGTCACCACGGCGTGGCCGGGCCACCGATTTCCGGTCCCGATTTCGCACTATACGCGACTCCGATCCGGGCGCGACCACGCCCGGCGGAGCGGTCAACCACCGCTGGTGGCGTGCATGATCGACTCTCAGCCGGCGAAGCCGGGTTCCGCGACGTGCGCGGCTCGGAACCCGAAGAGCCGCGTGCCCGCCCGGCGCCATGCGTCGCCCGCCAGCCCGGCCTTCCGACAGACCGCGTCGAGGGTGGTCGTTTCGTCCCAGCCGTACTCCTCGGCGACCTGCGGCAGCAGCAGCGCGCGCCGGCCCGATCGTTCGACGATGATCCCCTGCGACTTTGCGTCGAAGGCCTGGGGACCTGGCAGTTCGAACGGCGGCGCCAGCACGGAGACCTCGATCCGGATCGCCGGGAGCTCCTCGTCAGCGACGGGCATGAAGCGCGGATCCTCGAGCGGCACGATCGCACCGGCGATCAGCACGTTCCTCCAGAGGGGACGCTCGAACTCCAGGTTGCCCATGCAGCCGCGCAGCTCGCCGTGCTCGTGGAGCGTGACGAACGCTGCCGCCGGCGCCAGCAGCACGGGCGGCAGGGCCGCCGGGTCGACGGCGGGAGGCGGCTGGCGGTGGATCGCGGCCACGACCGCGTCCCGGGCCAGCCGGAGCAGCGCCGCGCTGGCATCCGCGTCCAGATCCGGCGCGTCCGACGCGTTGACTTCCTCGGATGGCACGGTTCCCTCTCATAACGCCGGGCCGGGCCCGTCCGCAGGCCACCCCGGCGGCATGACGCGCTCGCGCCAGTGACCACGCTTGCGCCCGTGTTGATGCTCGTCCGCGGACACCGCGCGGCGAAGGTCCGGGCGGCCCCTCGTGGGCGTCCGATGGTCAGGTCGCCCCTGCCGCCCCATCCTCTGCCGGCTCGTCGCCCGCCAGGATCAGCCGGCGGAGATCCGCAAGCACGTCCACGATCGCCCACTGCCGCTCCGGGTCGAGCTCCTCGACCAGGACCCGAAGCCATGCCATGGCCGCCCACTGAGCCTGGTCGAGCTGTCCCGTCCCGGTGGCGCTCAGGGTGAGCCGGATCCGCCGGCGCTCGGCCGGGTCGGTGCCCCGCACCACCAGGACCTGGCGGACGAGCCGGCTCACCAGCTCGGAGGCCGCGGGCACGGAGGTCCCGAGGTGATCCGCGATCTCGGACAGGCCGCTGCCCGGGTGGCGTCGGAGGTAGAGGAGCGCCCGGAACTGCGCAACGGACATGCCCGCCGGCCGACCCTCGCGCATGCGCCCCCGGTTCGCGAGCGTGCCCGTGGGACTCGCCGGTACCATCTGGGCCTACCTGCGCCTGGAGGAACTGAGGACGGTCAGCCATGCCCGGATCGTCTGGCCCGGCAACCTGAGCTTTGCCGTGGGTCTCACGGCGCTCCTCGTCAGGATCGCCTGCGGGTCCATGGGCCGCAGCGGCGGGCGCGACACGTGAGCATGCGGCGGGGGGCCGGGGGCGCCGGGGGCGCGACGGGATGGGGGCTGATGCGCTCGTTCCGCCGGGACGAGTCGGTCACTTCCCAGCGGCTGTCCGCGGGCATCCTCCGGCGCATCGCGCGTTTCGCTGAGCCCTACCGGCGGATGCTGGCCGTGTTCCTCGGGCTGATCGTGCTGGACGCGCTGATGAGCGCGGCGAACCCGCTCATCTACCGGGCCATCATCGACGATGGCATCCTGCCCCACCACGCGGGCGTCGTGGTCGACCTGGCGCTCCTGCTCGCCGGCCTCGCGCTGGCCGACGCGGCCCTGTCCCTGTGGCAGCGCTGGATCTCCGCGCGGGTCGGCGAGGGCCTCATCTTCGACATGCGCACGAAGGTGTTCGCGCACTTCCAGCGCATGCCCATCGCGTTCTTCTCGAGAACCCAGACCGGTGCGCTGGTCAGCCGGCTCAACAACGACGTGCTGGACGCGCAGCAGGCGTTCACCGACACGTTCTCATCGGTGGTCGGCAACGTCATCGGCGTGGTGATCACCATCGCGGCCATGCTGCTGCTGTCCTGGCAGATCACCCTGGTGGCGCTCGCGCTGCTGCCGCTCATTCTCCTGCCGGCTCGCTGGGTGGGGCGGCGGATCCAGGCGATCACCCGGGAGAGCTACAACCTCAACGCGAAGATGATCTCGATGATGACCGAGCGCTTCAACGTCGCAGGGGCGCTCCTGGTCAAGCTGTTCGGCGAACCGCTGCGCGAGATCCGGAGCTTCGAGGAGAAGGCGGGCCGGGTGCGCGACATCGGGATCACCCAGGCCATGTACACGCGGGTCTTCATGGCCGCGATCCTGCTCACCGCCGCGCTCGCCACCGCGCTGGTGTACGGCTGGGGCGGCGTGCTGGCGGCCGGCGGCGCGCTGCAGGTCGGCACGGTGGTCGCGCTGACCGCCTACCTGAACCGGCTGTACGCCCCCTTGACGGCCCTCTCCAACGTGCAGGTCGACATCATGACCGCGCTGGTCAGCTTCGACCGCGTCTTCGAGGTGCTCGACCTGCAGCCCATGGTCGCCGAGAAACCGGACGCCGCGGCGATCCCGGACGGCCCGGCCACCATCGAGTTCGACCACGTCGACTTCAGCTACCCGAGGGCGGAGGAGGTGTCGCTGGCCTCGCTCGAGTCGGTCGCGGTCCTCGACCAGGCGCCGTCCCAGCAGGTGCTATTCGACGTGTCGTTCACCGCCCGGCCGGGCCAGCTCGTGGCCCTGGTCGGCCCCTCGGGCGCCGGCAAGACCACCATCAGCCACCTCGTTCCGCGGCTCTACGACGTGCGCTCGGGCGCCATCCGCATCAACGGCGTCGACGTGCGGGAGGCCACCCTGGACTCCATCCACCGCGCCGTGGGCGTGGTCACACAGGACGCACACCTCTTCCACGACACGATCCGGGCGAACCTGCTGTACGCGAAGCCCGACGCCTCCGACGAGCAACTCTTCGAGGCGCTGCGGGCGGCGCAGATCCTCTCACTGGTGGAGTCGCTGCCGGCCGGCATGGACACCGTGGTGGGCGATCGCGGGTACCGACTGTCCGGCGGCGAGAAGCAGCGCATCGCGATCGCGCGGCTGCTGCTCAAGGCGCCGGACATCGTGGTGCTCGACGAGGCTACGGCCCATCTCGACTCCGAGTCGGAACTGGCGGTCCAGCTTGCGCTCCGGACCGCGCTCGCCGGGCGCACCTCGGTCGTGATCGCGCACCGCCTGTCGACCGTACGTAACGCCGACCTGATCCTGACGGTCGCCGGCGGCCGGATCGTCGAACGGGGCACGCACGCAGCGCTGCTCGCGGCGGACGGCCTCTACGCCGAGCTGTACCGGACGCAGTTCGCGCGCCAGGCGGAGACGGACACGCTCGACAGCCCCGAGCCGATGGCTGCCGCGGGCTGACAGGCGGCTGACGGACGGCTGACGGACGGCCGGCGAGCGGCCGGCGAGCAGGACCCCGCCCGATCGCCTACAGTCGGCCGCGCATGACGAGCCAGGGATCCTCCGCCGGCGGCGGCGACGCGCCGCCGCGCGAGGGGGCGCCGGGTGGCGGGCCCATGCCGTCCGCGGAGCTGCTCTCGGCGTCGCGCCGGCAGCTGCTGCTGGAGTCGGCTGGGATCGCCATCTCCTCCGGCGGGTTCGGGCTGGTGTACGGGCTCGCGGCCAGGAACGCCGGGTTCAGCCCGGTCGAGGCGATCGCGATGAGCGTCCTGGTCTTCGCGGGGGCCTCCCAGTTCGCCGCAGTCGGGCTCGTCACGGGCGGGCTCGCGTGGCCGGGGATCGTGCTGCTCACGGCGCTGCTGAACGCGCGCCACCTCCTGTACTCCGCCGCGCTTGCGCCGTGGTTCAGGAACCGGTCCAAGACACGCCGTGCCTCCATGGCGTACGTCCTCACGGACGAGTCGTTCGCGCTCTCGATCGCGCACTTCCAGCGTCTGGGGCACCTGGACGAGCCGGGCTACTGGATCGGCGCGATCACCTCGACCTACATCCCGTGGAACGTCATGACGGCGGTGGGAGCCCTGCTGGGGGGCCAGATCGCGGATCCGAGCCGGCTCGGGCTGGACGTGGTCTTCCCGGCGGCGATGGCGGGGCTGGCCGTTGGGCTCGTCACCGCCCGCCGCGAGCTCGTGGCGGCGATCGTGGGTGCCGGCGTGGCGGTGCCGCTCGGCCTGGTCATCGGGCCGGCCGCGGGGATCGTGGCCGGAGGGCTGCTGGGCCCGCTGGCCGGCATGGCCGTCCCGCCGATACGCCGAGGGTCGCGCTGGCCGGCCGGCTCTGAAGCGCCGCTCGAGGCGTCCCGCGAGGCTCAGTTGCTGGCCGACGCGGAGGCCGCGGTCGGGCCGGACGACGAGGCCGGCCTGCCATGAGCCTCGGGCTGGTGTTCCTCGCAGCCCTGATGGGCGCCGTGACGTACCCCTCGAGGGCGGTTCCGCTGCTGGCGCCCGGGATCGAACGCCTGCCCTCCGGGGTCCGGCTGTATCTTCGGCTGGTGGGGCCCGCGGTGCTCGCGGCCCTGGCCGCGGCCAACGTGATGGTGGTGTCGGTCGCGGGCCGGCCGTCGTTTCACGTGGGCGTCGAATGGTTCGCGGTCGCCGCGTCGATCGCGCTCGTCGCGTGGCGGCGGAACCTGTTCCTGGGGCTGCTGATCGGGGTGGCGCTGGCGGCGGCATCACGGGCGACCGGCCTGGCGTGACCCGGTCCCGCGACGGCAGGGGCTACTCGGGCAGCGTCAGGATGTAGCCGGTGAAGTCCTTCACCAGCGGCCCCGGGTTGAGATCGGGCGGCAGGTCGGGAAGCCGGACCTCCTCGTCGTCCGACAGCGCGATCCAGTCGATCAGCTCCCGGTTCACGATCAGGGTTCCCACCCGACCGCGCTGGTGTTCGCTCGCAGAGGCGTATTCGATCCAGGCCTCGGTGATCGGGACCATCGGCTTCCGGCGGCGGACGTTCAGGATCGGATCGGCGCCGGGCAAGGAGTGCACGTACCCGTGGACCGTGTAGGGGCCGGTCTGCATCGTGACGGGGAACGAGCGGACACGGGCACGCCGCCCGGAGTTGCCCCGCGGTCCGGCGGCGCGCACGGCCAGCAGCTCGTCGCGATACACCGTCATCTCCCCGACCTCGATCGCCCGTCCATCCTCCAGCCCGATCGCGACGGCGTCCACGAGCACGTAGGCGTCGTGGGCGTTGAGCGTGTCGGTGAGCCGGTCGGCGTCGAGCCGAAGGAAGCCGAAGACGCGGCAGTCCTCCGCGTAGCCGGCAAACTCGACCTCGGGACGATCGGGCGCCGGCTCGGGGACCGGCTCCGGTGCGAGGCTCCCCGGCGAGGTTCCGGCCATGGCCGCCCACAGGCGCTTCCAGAGCGCATGGACGCCGGTTCCGCTCGCGCTCCTGCGGACCGTCGTGTCTCCCGTGGCCATCGCGCCCGCCGTCCCCGCGACCCGCCCCTCGCTCACGCGGAGGCCGCGCGCCGCGAGGCGCGCCGCTCCCCGGGGCGGAGCCGCATGGCCGGCGGGGCGATCAGCAGCGATGGGTCGGGCACGGGGGCCATCCTGGCGAAGATGTCACAGAAGAGCTCGACCAGCTGGGGATCGAACTGGATGTCGGAGTGACGGCGGAGCTCCGCGACCGCCTCGTCGTGCCCGATCGCGTTCCGGTACGGGCGGTCGTGGATCATCGCGTCGTAGGCGTCGGCGATGGCCACGATGCGGGCGCCGAGCGGGATGTCCACGCCGCGCAGCCCGTACGGGTATCCGTGCCCCGAATACCGTTCGTGGTGGTGCAGGATGATCGCCCCCGCGTCGCGCACCGCGGCGACCTGGTCGATGATGACCTGCCCGATGCGGGGATGCTGGACCACGGACTGCCACTCGTCGGTGGTCAGGGGGCCGGGCTTCTCCAGGATCTGCTCGGGAACCGCCACCTTGCCGATGTCGTGCAGCAGCGACGCGACCCGGACCCGCTCGACCTCCTGCTCGGGCAGCCCAAGCTCGCGGGCCAGCCGCACCGCGATCGCGGCGATGAGGGAGGACGGCTTGCCCCGGTAGTGAGGCAGAGGCGAGACCGCCGCCGAGAGGGCGGCCTCGGCCGCCTGCCGCGCCGCCATTCCCACCTCGGTCGCCGCCGCGCGACCGGCCGGGGAGATGGGCGCGCGAGGGATGCGCGCGTCGTCGTCGGGCTCGCTGAACACGTAGGTCTGGTTGCGGCCGAGGGACTTCGCCGAGTACATCGCCGCGTCCGCGTCGCGGATGAGCTCATCCACGCGCAGGCGCTTGCCCAGGCCGCCCGCGATCCCAATACTGACGGTGACCCCGAACTCCGTGCCGTCGTCGGTCTCGAAGCGCGCACCGAGGATGAGGAGCCGGAGCTTCTCGGCGACCACCGCGGCCTCCTCCACGGTCGTCTCCGGCAGGATGAGCACGAATTCCTCGCCGCCGTACCGACCCACGAGGTCGATCGCACGGACGTTACAGCGGAAGACGTCGGCCACGCCGCGGAGCACGGCATCGCCCACCCCATGACCGTACGAGTCGTTGACGGTCTTGAAGTGATCGAGGTCCGCGAACGCGACGGCCAGCGGGCGCCCGTGCCGGGCGGCCCGGTCGACTTCCTGGAACAGCTGGGCGAGGAGCGTGGTGCGGTTCACGAGGTGGGTGAGCCGATCGGTCGTCGCCGCCGTCTGCGCCGTGCTCAGCGCCTCGGAGACCTCGGCCAGGCCACGGGCCACGGGTGCCAGCAGCCCGTAGCGATCCGGCGCGGGTGGCGCCTCTCGCGAACCCTCTGCGATCCGGGCGAGCTCGTGCCGCAGCGATGCGGCGGTCGCGCGAAGCGAGACGGCGGTCGCCGCCATGCCGACCAGCGAACCCACCGCCGCGAACGCGAGCACCAGGGACGGGACCACCCCGGCTCCCGTGACGGCCGCGCCGATCGAAATCGCTCCGAGCACGACGGCCGGCAGAAAGGGGGCCCCTGCAAGCAAACGCCACATGCCGGCACCGTACGCCCAGGCCGTCGTGGCGAGCACCCTACCGAAGGTACCGCCCGCTCCCCTCCTTACGAGCCAGGAGACCTTGCAGTCCAGCTTGCATCGCTGCCCGTGTCGCTTTCTTCACCGCGGCGCCCACATCCGCTGAACACTGGCCCGCGAAGATAGAGGTGACCGGGCGGGACGGAGGGTCCGGCCCGAAGGAGTGCAATGCGATGCCTGACCTCGATCACGCGCTCGGCGATCTCAAGCGAACCACCCGCGCAGCGATGCGGCGGCGGCGGCTCGCCAGCCCCGGCACCGAGGCCTGGCGGCAGGCCGACGAGATGGTGCACGAGCTGGCGGCCGTGATGGGCGAGCTGCGCGCGCTGCTCGATCGCCGCCAGGGCCGCCGGCTGCAGCCCGTCCGCGTGCGCATCCGCTGACGCGAGCGGGTCGGCCGGGAAACCGCTGGCCGTACTCCGGCGTACCCTGCCGCAGCTCCACCCCCGGAGGGTGGGAGCCGCGGGAGGAAGCGGATGAGGATCTCCGTGACGCGGACGCGGCATGCGTCCTGGGGCCTGGTGCTGCTGGCGGTCGGTCTCGTGTCCGGCGCGTGCTCCGCCGGCGTCAGTTCCTCCCCGCGGACCCCGGCCGTGCCGAGTGCGAGCGCCGGTTCGATCACGGTGAGCGCTGCGGCCACCAGCGGCCTCGGGCCGTTCCTGACCGGGGCGGGCGGCCGGACCCTGTACATCCTCACCAGGGACAGCCCGGGCGCCACGACGTGTACGGGCGCATGCGCGAGCGCCTGGCCGCCGTTCACGGTTCGCACCGGCGCACCGGCCGTGGCAGGGACGGGCGTGGCCGGCACGCTGGGGACGGTCACCCGGCCCGATGGCAGCACGCAGGTCACCCACGACGGGATGCCGCTCTACTACTACAGCGGCGACACGCAGGCCGGCCAGACGAACGGCCAGGGGGTCCAGGGGATCTGGTACGTGGCCCTCGCGGCGGGCAACATCGCGGCGCCGGCCTCGGCGGCGCCGGCCTCGGCGGCGCCGGCCGCCTCCGGATACAGCGGGTACTGACGAGGCCGGGCGACCGGGCGCACTGGTGACGGACGGCGGCGGTGACTCCGGCCGGGGATCCGTGTAGAGTTCGGGCCATCCCCGCCCGAGCCAACCGCGAGGAACTCTCCATGTCCCTGCCCACCCGCTCCCTCACGCCGGCCCCCCCGGACCCCATCCTCGGACTCACCGAGGCATTTCGCGCCGACCCGCGACCCGGCAAGGTCAACCTGGCCGTGGGGGTCTATGTCGACGGCGCGGGGACCACCCCGGTCATCCCGTCGGTGCTGGAGGCCGAGCGCCGGCTGCTGGAGCGCGCCGGGTCCAAGGGCTACCTGCCGATCGACGGCCGCCCCTCCTACCGGAGCGCGGTGCGCGACCTGGTGTTCGGCGCCTCGCATGAGGTCGCGCTGTCCCGCCGGTCGGTCACCGCACAGACCCCGGGTGGCACGGGCGCCCTGCGCGTGGCGGCCGACTTCCTGCTCCAGACCGGGTCGAGCCGCACCGTCTGGTTGAGCGAACCCACCTGGCCGAACCACCCGCAGCTCTTCTCGCTGGCCGGGTTCCAGGTCCGCGAGTACCCGTACCTGGACACGACCGGGCGCCGGCTGGACGTGGGCGGGCTGCTGGGGGCGCTGCGGTCGGCGGTCCGTGGCGACGTGGTGGTGCTGCACGGCTCGTGCCACAACCCCTCTGGCGTCGATCCCGACGCCGCGACCTGGCGGGCCATCGGAGACGTGATCCTGGAGCGCGACCTCATGCCGATCGTCGACTTCGCCTACCAGGGGTTCGGGCACGGCCTGCGCGAGGACGCGGACTGGATCGAGGGGCTCGCTCGGCCTGGCCTGGAGTTCCTCGTCGCCTCGTCTTTCTCGAAGAACTTCGCCCTTTACAGCGAGCGTGTCGGCGCGCTCACGCTGGTCGCGGCCGACGAGGGGCGGGCCGCCGCGGCCCTGGGCCACCTCAAGATCGCGATCCGCGCGAACTACTCCAACCCGCCCTCCCACGGCGCGGACATCGTCGAGACCATCCTCTGCGACGCCGGGCTGCGGGCGCAGTGGGAGACGGAGCTGGCGGGGATGCGCGGGCGGATCCGCGGGAACCGGGCGGCGCTCGTCGACGCGCTCTCGTTCGCCGGCGTGGCAGGCGACTGGGAGCCGCTGCGGCACCAGCGCGGCATGTTCGCCCTGCTCGGGCTGACGAGCGAGCAGGTCGCCCGGCTGCGCGACGAGTTCGCGATCTACGCGGTGG
>JAJYJR010000548.1 GCA_021789355.1 Chloroflexota bacterium
CGGGCAGGTCGGCCACCAGCACCTCGACCGCACGCCCCCCGAGCAGCGCGCCGGCGAGCCGGAGCCCCTCGGTCGCATCGGGTGCCCGGAGCACCAGGAGCCAGGCCAGGTCCACGCCACGCGCCACGGCCTCGAGCGGGTCGAAGGCACGGGCGAGATCCAGCCAGGCGACGATCGCCCCGCGCGCCTGCGCCTCCGCGACGAGCCGCAGAGCGAGCGTGGTCTTGCCGCTCGACGCACCGCCGCGGAGCGACACCTGGGCCTCGCGCATGAGCCCGCCGGGACCCAGGATGGCATCGAGCGCCGGGAAGCCGGTGGGCACGACCCGATCGTCGGCGGGGGCGAGAGGATCCGGCGGCTGGTCAGCGACCGCGAATGGAACCGGCGCGAGTGCCCCCTCGACGGGAAAGGAGCGGGCGGATGCGCTCGCGGGTTCCGGCGCGGGACCGGCAGGACCTCCGTCAGTCGGGCCGGTCCTGCCGGCGGCACCTCCGTTCGAGGTGGGCCCCGTGGCGGATCCTCCGCCCGGCGCCGAGCCAGGTGAGATGCTGTCAGACAGCGAAGCAGATCGACCGTCGCCAAACCGGATGGCTGCGCTCCCCCAGCGCGCCTCGAGACGCGCAAGGGCTGCGGCCAGGGGTTCGATCGGCCGGGGAAGGCCGGCCGGGTAATCAGGCAACTGGGTCGGGCGGTTCATCGCCCGACTTATGATAGAACGGACGTTCTATTTGTCAATGGCCAGAACGGGGCGTCAGACTCTCGCCAGGGGCGATCGGGGGGCGGGCTCGTGCGGGCGCGCGCTGGCGCCGTAGATCGCCGCCAGCCGCTCCAGGTCGAGCAGCAACTGGCGCCCGGCCTCCCAGTCGCCAGCGCGGGCCATCTCGAGCCGGTGCGCCTCGCGGGTGATCCAGCTCCAGAGTTCGGCGTGCGCCTGGCGCAACAGGGGTGCCCTCTCGCACCGCGCCCACAGGTCGGCGACGAACGCGCAGTACAGCGCCATCGGCGACAGGCTGGCGATCCGCGCCTCCGCCCCCGGTGCGAAGTCGATCGGCACCATGAGCCGCGCAAAGAACGCCGCGACCTGCGGCGCCATGGGGTCGACGTCCTGGCTGTGGCCGCTCCAGCGCAGGATGGGAGCCGGCGAATCCATGACGACGACCGTCGTGTGCGGGTCGACCTGCACGGTTCGCAGCACGCCGCCGAACGTCAGGAACGCGTTCTGGATCTCGAGGCGGTCGAACACGTTGACGTGCCCCCACGCCACCGCCGTCTGCTCCGGAAGCGCACGCGACCGGTGGAACTCCACCAGGTTGCCCTTCCCGGCGGTGACCGCGTACCACGTCATCCGCTCCGGGTCGAAGTGGGTCAGCGTCGGATTGTCGCGGAGCGCCACGACCAGGTGCGACCCGGCGGGCGCCGTCGGGTCTCCCAGCCGCTCGTCGTGGACCAGCACGAACCCGAGCCGCGTGACGAGGTTCGCGGCGCGGTCGAGGGCCAGCAGCCGGAGTTCCGGGCTCGACGTCGGTTCCATGGGATCCCCTGGGGTGGGGCGTCGCTCGGACGCCCAGTCGTCGGACGCCCTGCCACGATACTGCCGCGGGGCACGACCTGCTACACTCCCATGCGCCCTGACGGGGCCCGGGCCTGTGGCCTGTTCTCGGTGGGGATGTAGCTCAGCTGGGAGAGCACCGCGTTCGCATCGCGGGGGTCAGGGGTTCGAGTCCCCTCATCTCCACCATTCCCTCCAGTTCGCGAACCGCTTGTTCGTTCGTCATCTGCCCCTGCCGCCGCGACCACCATCCGCTCCGCCGCGATGCGGTACGTCGGCCGGATACGGTCGGCGACAGGACCCGGAATCCGTACCCGAAGGACGCCCAGGGTGGCGGCGCCCCGGGCTCGTCCTCCGGTCCGGCGCGGAGCGAGACGAGCCTCGTGTCGAGCACCGGCCGTGTGCCGGCCAGAGGCGGAGGTCGCGAAGTCGGCCAGGGGGCCGACCGACCCGGGAGGATGCCCGGACCGACCGCCGCGATCCTCGCCCCGCCACCTGCCCGGTCGGAACGTTTCATGGATGGTCGGCGAGTTCGGGACCGATGCCCCTCGCCATTCCCGAGGGCGCACGTCACCATCCATTCCGAGGCTGGGAGAAGGCATGTCCCGCTACGTGCGCTGGCACCGGACGGAGCACCGCGAGTCGACGAGGATCGCGGTCACGCTCCTTGCCGGCCCCGTCTTCCTGGGCCTGCTCCCGTTCCTCGTGGCGGGGATCGGTCCGCGCCTCGACCGCAGCCTTGGGCTGCCGCTCCTCCGGATCGGAGCGGCGGGCCGAATCATCGGCGGGGTGCTGACGGCCGCGGGGTTCTCGCTCGGCTTCTGGTCGGTCTACACCCAGCTGGATCGGGGCCGGGGCACGCCGCTGCCGATGATGCCCACCCAGGAGCTGCTCACCGACGGTCCGTTCCGCCACTGCCGCAACCCGATGACGCTCGGCGCCATTCTCGCTTACCTGGGCATCGCGGTCACCGCAAGGACCCCCGCGGGCATCGCCCTCGTCCTCTCCTTCGCCGCGTCCCTGCTGGTCTACCTCAAGCGCCTCGAGGAGGGCGAGCTGGCCGAGAGGTTCGGCGAGGCATACCTGGCGTACAAGCGGGAGACGCCCTTCATCGTCCCCAGGCTCTCAGAGCGACGCTGACCGTCGCATTCTGTCGGAGTGTCCCCGGGGGGGGACGGGTCGCCGGGCGCAAAGACCGGGCGCCCGGCTTGACGGGGCGCCCGGTCCGGATTCGGCTCCGGCGGATCAGCTGCGGTAGTACCTCCGCCAGATCAGGCGATGGACCGGCACCCAGCGCGGGATGTCACGCAGCACCGGGATGAACGGCACCAGGGCCAGCAGCGCGGTGAGCACGATCATCAGGATCACGACCACCAGGTCGGCGTTGGGAGCGGTCGAGAAGGGCGGGACCTGGTACCAGAATGTGTACAACCACAGCCAGGTCTGGCCCGGATAGTTGCCCGTCTCGTTCATCATCCCCCACTGGTCGCCCGTGAGGTGCTGGGCCGCCGCCAGGTTCGACAGGTAGGACCCATCGCCCATGAACAGCAGCGGACGGGTGAAGTCGGTCTGGAAGAAGTGGCCGCTGTCGAGCAGCAGGCCGTCGAGGCCGCCCGTACGGGCGACGGCGAGCAGGTTGCCCATGAGGGTCGGCACGGGCCCGTAATCACCGGATGCCACCACGACCTGCCCGTCCGAGGCCGTCGCGTTGGCGAGCGCCTTCGTGTACGCGTCGAGCCACGCCCCCTGCTGGGTCGAGCCTGCCTGCTGGTACGTCTGCAGGGCCGTGGTGAGCGACGGGTTGCCCGTCGAGGCAAGTGCGAGCGGCTTGAGGACGAAATCCTGCGCCGGGTCGATGGGCGTGCTGACGCCCGCCCAGACCGCGGGCTGGATGGGGCCGATCGCCTGGGCCGCGCCCGGTGTGTTGTTGTATGGCTGGCCGTACCCGGCGGTCTCGCTCTGGCCAGACAGCTCGGACACGGCGGTCGTCACGAAGTCGACCGGGTCGCTCTGCGCCCAGCTCTGGATCGTGACGGACGGGTCGTCCGGGGACGAGAACGCGGCCGCCGCGACGACGACCAGGACCGCGCTGACGAGCAGGGCGATCACCAGTTCCTTGACCAGGTCGTAGCGGACCATCCGGATCCCGGCGTGGTAGTCGTCGTGCGTGGACGTCGTGCCGCTCACTTCGCCGCCTCCCCGCTCTCGCGCGCGGACCCGGCCGGATCGATGGGCTTGACCACGCCCCGCATGCGGACCTGCACGATGTGCAGCGCCACCAGGGTGGTGACCAGGATCGGGAAGATCATCACGTGCAGCCCGTACATCTGGCCGAAGTTCAGGACGTTGAAGAACGCGCCGACACCGGCCGCGTTGGTCGCGTCCTTGGCGTTCACCGCGATCCACTGCGCGTCGAAGTTCTGCTGTGACAGGTACCCGGTGAAGGCGGTGACGACGCTGACGGCGAAGATCACCACGCCGATCATCCAGGTCGGCGCCCTGCCGTCACGCCAGCTGGCCATGAAGTACTGGCCCCACAGGTGCAGCACCATGAAGACGAAGAAGACCTGGACCGCCCAGAAGTGCAGGCTGTTCACGAAGTGTCCGACGCCCGAGATGTGCCACCACTGGGGCCCGAAGAAGGCGAGCACCACGCCGGAGGCCACGATCCACACCAGGCCGGCGATCGAGACGACCCCGAACACGTAGACCCAGGAGCCGACGTAGTAGGGCATCCGGTGGGGCAGCAGGGAGTCGATCGGCAGGCTCCGCTCCAGCCAGCGCCGGATCGCCATGGTCCAGTTGCCGGTCTCGCCGTCGGGCGGAGCGGTGGGCTCGCTCATGGCGGTGCGCTCAGTCATCGTGGCCATCCGATCGTCCCTGCCCGGACTCGTCGTGCGGGAACGGCGCCAGGAGCGCCAGCAGGAACACCACGATCATCCCCGCGATCACCACGATGTTCGGGATCGAGATC
>JAJYJR010000549.1 GCA_021789355.1 Chloroflexota bacterium
CGACCATCAGCCCGATCCGCACGCCCTCGGTCCGCGCCGCCCATGCCGTGATCGTCAGCCAGCCCTCGAAGTTCGGTCCGTGCGGGTCGCCCACGATCGGGTAGACGTGATCCCACGTCCATAGCGAGTCGTATCCCAGGCGGTCGGCCCGGATCCCGGCTTCGAGCAGGGACGGCCAGTCGGTGTACTGGTTCCAGCAGAGGGCGCCGAGTCTGATGTCGTTCATGGGTGGCAGTCTATGGTGTGCTTGGCACGAGGCGTTCACGCGGCCGGGGCGTGAAGGCGACGGCAGGGGATGGACACCGTCAGCGCGGCTGAGCCGTGAGTAGCAGGCGCAGGGTCGAGGAGCAAGCTCGAAGGGGATGACTCCCACACGCCCCGTCAGCGCGCTGGCTCTTCCACCGCCCTGACGACGATCGTGGTGGCCATGTCTTCGCGGAACCGCCCGAGCGATGCACCACACCGCGGGCAATGCGCCTCCACGAAGTCCGCGAAACCGGGCAGGATCGTGGTGGCGAACTCGTAGCAGGCGCCGCAATTGCAGACGCCGCGGTATTCGGCCGTGTCCACTTCCGTGTCCGGTACCGCATTCTCCATCTCGTCTCCTGAGCCCACTCCGTGGTGCCCACGCGCGGCTGGCTCCTTGACGACGGCTGCGCATCGTTCACGAAGATTGGCCAACGTCCCTGGCTCGGGCGCCAACTCCTGGAGCAAGTCGACCACCGGCCACGTCGTGAGCTGTCCGTAGCGAGCGGCGTACAGCCCGACCTCCCTGATCCCATAGGCATCGGAGAAGTCAAACAAGAGGTAGCCCAGCAGCTGATACAGGGTCTGCTTGTCGAGACCGTTGTACCGCGACCCGTCCTTGCGCTTGGTACCGGCCCCGGTCTTGACGTCAATCAAGAGTCCGGCGGCGATGAGGTCGGCGTCAGCGGCGACCCACTGGCTGCCGTCGAACACGGGGCCCAGCCAAAGCGGGCCACCCCGCGCCCTGACGGCCGGAACCAACTTGTCTCGGGCCACATCGAGCATGGCTTCCAGGTCTGCGACGGCGATGTCGGGCACCAACTCCAGGATCTGATCCAGGGTCGTCCGTTTGGTCACCTGACTCAGCAACGAACCCGGCCACACGTCGCCCGAGCGGTACACCTCTGCCAGGAGCGCGGCAACGTAGGAGCCGCGGCAACCAGCTCGGTGTCTCGCCGCGGCGGCGCGGAAACAACGTCGGCCGCTGAGGTCGAGCCGACCGCAGTCTCCACAATCATGCAGCGGAGACGGTCGACGAGATCGTTCAACAACGCGACATACTTCCGGCCGGCAAGCTCGGCACCCAGCATGGCGAGATACAGGTTCGGACTCGGGACGAGCTCGAAGCGCAGCAGAAAGTCAAACGCGGTGCCCACCGTCCCGAGTTCGTCCCCACGGGCGGGGCAACCTGGAGCGGCGGGCTGTCTACGCGGTAGCGCGCCAGTAGCTCCGCGCGGTTCGGAAACGTGACCTCGAAGAACCGGGCGAGCTGGCTCTCCTTGTCGTCGAGGTAGGACGTCAGTGACATGCCTGCTTTGACCTCCAGCTCGCGTGAGTGCACCAGCGGGCGACCTGTCCAACCCTGAGGTCGCGTTGCAAACGATCAACCCGGCCATCGGCGAGGTGACGATACTCCCAGCGCCGCCAGACCGAGCACCCCGTGCCGAAAGATGGCATGTGAAGGGACCCCCTCGGCACAAGCGCAAGCTGTTGCGCTAACAGGAGCGCGAGGAGATCCCGATGACCATCGTAGGCGGCTTCGACGTGCACCGAGCACAGATCACGTTCGACTATCTCGATACCGAGAGCGGCGAGGTGAAGACGGGTGAGATCCGTCCGGCGAGCAGAGCCAACCTGGTGGCGGTTGCGGCGCCTCCACTCTTGTTGGAGACCCCGAAATGAGGTCCTTGCGGTTGATGATTGCGTCCGTCGATTCCGATGCCCGTCATGCGAACGACCCATGCCCCAGCCCCGACTGCGCACGAGCACAGTCAGGCCGGCGATGACCCCGACGGTGTCGTCGAACGGAGCGCCGGCGGGCGCGAGCGGCAGGATGAGCCCGAGACGCGCAGGCGGGATCACCCCACCATGATTGCCGGTGGGACAGCCAACGGCGCGAGGTCAGACCCCTCGGCAGGCTCGGCGCGCCCGGGGACGCTTCGAGGATGGCTGGCACTTGCACGCGACAGGCGCGCGGTGGAATGCTGCCGGCGATGGCCGCTGGAACGCGAACCGCGGCCACGTGGGCGAAGGGATGATCGGTGAAATGGACGGCGTGACCGCCACGCGCCGGGAGGTGCCCGTCAGCGGCCAGAGCGAGCTCGCCCTGGGGAGCCTGCGCGTACTGGCGCACGGCTCGCGCGCGTGGGACGCGACACGACTCGGGACGGCCCTCGGCACGCGAGCGGATCTGCTCGCGGAGGTGCTCGGGCGTCTGGTCGCCATGGGCTGGGTCCGGGCGACGATGCGTTCGGGACGCGTCAGCTACCGCTACGCACAGCCGCGGCCTGAGCCCACGCTGGCCGAGCTGATCGCCGCTATCGACGGCGCCATGGCGGCCGATGATTGCATCCTGGGTCTTGGCACCTGCGCTGGCTTGCGCGGCTCGCCGGTCTGCAGCGGCCACGACGGCTGGCTGCGCCAACTCGGCAGCAGTGCCCTGCTGGCCACCCCGGTGCTGCCCGCCCTGGCGCAGCGAGGCCCGCCGGCCGGCGACCGTGGCAGTCCGTGGCGGAACTGGCTCCGCGACCGTGAGCCACCTGAGTCGGAGGGCCCCCGTCCGGGCGGGCCGCCAGGAGGCCCTACAGGCCCGCGCACCACGCTGCCGAATCCAGAGTCGGCTGATCCCGCCGACGCCTTGGCCGCTCGTGGCGAAGCCACCGCAGAGCACGCGCCGTGATATCTCGCCGGGACCTGCTGCGAGGTGCCGTGGCTGCGGGAACAGCGCTGACCCTGGACGCCTGTGCAGGCGCGCCGGCGCGGACGCTGCTTGGCGCCGCCACCGGTCGCCGCCCCGCCGTTGTGGCTGCGCAGCCGTTGCGAGCGGCGACCACGACCCCCGGAACCGCCGCGCGGGCGACGCGATCCGCCTTCGCGGCACCACCCCTGTTGCGCCGTCGGCGGGAGGTGCCGGTGGCCGCAGAGAACGCCCGGGCAGGCTCGTCGGACTGGTGGGCGGGCACCGGCGGGGATCCGGGGGCGGAGGGGTATCTATCCGTCTCCTCGGTGGCCGCGGGCGAGCAGGCGTCCCTTCATCTACGGAGCGCCACGCCATCGGTGCAGGTGTCGTGGTATCGCCTGGGCTGGTACGGGGGCGTCGGAGGACGACTGGTGCGCGCGGAACGGCTGGGCCCGGCCTGCACACGCAGGGCCCCGATCCCTTCGACTCTGGGCTGTGTGGACGCGAACTTCCCCGTCGCGGGAGACCTGGCCCCCGACGCGGATTGGCCGAGCGGAATGTACCTGGCCGTCCTGCGCTCCGACGCCGGTTCGGCCGGCTACGTCCCCTTCGTCGTACGGCCGAGGATGGCCGCTGATCCCGCGCCGGTCCTGGTGGTGCACGCGGCGGCTACCTGGCAGGCCTACAACTGCTGGGGCGGCAAGTCCCTGTATGCCTACAACAGCTCGGGCGTCCCCATGCCCTGGGGTGCCGCCCAGGCGGCTCAGGTCAGCTTCGATCGGCCCCATGTCCTCGACCAAGGGGCCGGCCTCCTCTTCTACTGGGAGCTCCAGTTCATCCGCTGGCTGGAGCGTCAGGGCCGCGACGTGGAGTACGCGGCCGACGTCGACCTCGTGCTGCACCCCGAGGTGTTCGAGGGCCGTCGGCTGGTCATCTTCCAGGGCCACCACGAGTACTGGTCGCGGGGCATGCGCCAGGCCCTCGAGGCGCTCATGGCGGCGGGCACGAACGTGCTCTTCCTCTCGGCCAACGAACTGTACTGGCAGGTGCGCTTCGACGACTCGCCCCTGGGAGCGGCCCGGCGCATCACCTGCTACAAGCAGGCGGCCGACGCCGATCCGATGCGCCACACCCATCCCGAGCTCACCACTACCCTGTGGCGCGCCCGGCCTGTCTCGGAGCCCGAGGCCCGTGTGGTGGGCCAGATGTATGCCCATGTGGTGGCCCGCCCGGCCGACTGGCAGGTGAGGAACGCGCGCCACTGGCTCTACGAGCACACGGGCTTGCGCGACGGCGATCGGATCGCCAACCTCGTGGGCCAGGAGTACGACACCTTCCGGCCGCAGCTCGCTCCGCCCGGCACCATCCTGCTCGCCCAGGGGTCGGTGGAGCCCGACCATCCCGATCCCGACACCCCGGCCCTGCACACCGCCACGATGTACGTCGCGCCCTCGGGAGCCGTCGTGTTCGCGGCCGGCACGTTCCAGTGGTCCTGGGCCCTCGACGACTTCGGGCGGCGCAGCTGGGCGGGGGTGCGCACGCCCCTGGATCGACGGGTGGGGATCATGACGGCTAACCTGAACTTCCAGC
>JAJYJR010000550.1 GCA_021789355.1 Chloroflexota bacterium
AACCCTGCGCGCCATCGGCTGGTCGGGCGGGCGCATCGCCTGTCTGGTCGAAGCCGAGATGCTCGTGTTGGGCCTCGCGATGGGCGTCGTCGCGACGCTGGTGACCATTGCGCTCCTGCCGCTTGGGCTCGTCCTCGCGCCGTGGCAGCTCGCGGGCGCCGTGCCCCTCTCGCTCGCCGTGGCTGGGATTGCGGGTCTGGTGCCCGCGCTTCTTGTGCTGCGCGGTGCGCCAATCGGCCAGCTGGCCGCCCTGGAGCCGGCGCATCGGAGCCGGCCGATCCGCTGGCTGACGTGGCTCGCGATCCGCGATCTCCTCGGGCCGCGCCGCGTGGAGGCCGCCCTGGGGGTCCTCGCCATCGCGCTCGGGGCCGTGCTCGTGGGATCGGTCTCGCTCGTCGCGCTGGCCTTCCACGGCCGCCTCGACACGACCGTCCTCGGGATCTACCTCGGGGCCCAGGTGCGACCCTTCCATCTGGTCATTGCTGGGCTGACGCTCGGCGTCGGTGCCCTCGCCGCCGGCGAGATCGTCAGCCTGGGCTATCTGGGTCGCGAGGTGGCATTCGCTACCCTGCGCGCGATCGGCTGGTCACCCGCGCTCGTGGTCCGGTTCCTGATCACCCAGGCGATCACGATCGGCGTGCTGGGCGGCCTGGCGGGCGCAGCCGGGCTTCTCCTCATCGCCCAGGTCCTGCATGCCAACTCGGGCGCCACCGGATTCGGCGCCTCGATCGCGCTTGGGGCCTCGCTCGTCGCGGCCGCAGCGGCGGCTATTGGTCCGGCGTTGCTCGCGCTTCGGGCCGTGCCGGCGACGATCCTCCGCGGGGAGTAGCCGCTATCGGCGTCATGCCTATCCGGTTGAATCAGGTAGCCACAACATGTAGTGGCCGGCGTCACGGATTCGACGCGGCGGTGTAGCGCAGGTCCAGGTGCGCACCGGAGTTCCATGCCACAGTGATCGTGACGGGCGCGGGCGTGCCAGAGGCGCCTGCCACCGGTTCGCCAACGATCGTGCAGGTGCCGCCGCCCAGCCAGACGAACTCGTAGTGGCCGTCCTGCTGGCTCGTGGTGCGGGCGACCCCTCCACCAGGGAACCGCTGCTCGATCACGGCGCCGGCGAGCGGCCTGGAGCGACAGGACGGCTCCGTCGGGGCGGGAGACGGGCACGGCGGTCCGATCGCCACCGTCCCCTCGACCCAAGATGAGACACCCGCCGGCGTGGTCGGCGGGCGGGTGAGCTGCTGGATCGTCGAGACGGCGACGACCAGCAGGAAGATGCCGACGAGCAGGACTGCCGTCGTCCAGGCCCGCGAGAGCGTCATCGGAGCGGTCCCGTCATCTCACCGCCCTCCACGACGCCGTCCGAAGCGGTCCGGTTCCTCCGCGCGCCGTCGGGCTGGACCAGATGATGGGCGCTCCGCACCCTTCCAGGCCCTTCTCGCATCCCTCCGAGAGGGGACGCACAGGTCGGCCTTCGCGTCCCGGACGCGCCCATCCGAGCGCCACCATCTCCCTGAACCAGGGCTCGCCGCAGCCGCCCGCCTCGATCACGCGGTTGATCTGGTAGGCGACCACCTTCGCGGGCTGGGGCTCCTCGCCGTAGGCACGATAGGCGCGCAGCAGCCAGCCCACGATCTCGTCGGGCGGACAGGAGCGCTGGATGGGCGACGAAGCGCGTGGGAGCCCGGGATCGCGGGGCTGCTCCCGCTGACCGTGGCCGGGCGCGTCGTTTGCGATCGGCGCGAAGATTGAACAGTTCGAGCCTCTCGTGCGTCTGGAAGAGATGTGAGTGGGGAGCGGGAGCTGGAGGGCGGTGGCTGGGTGGCGGCAGGGTCGCGGGGGGTCGATGACGAGCGCAGCCTCGCGTTCGGGCGGCTGACCGGTGCCCGCCTCGACCGCGCCTACCGGCTGGCCGCGCTCCTCCTCGACGATCCCCTGGAGGCCCAGGACGCCGTCCACGATGCGACCGTCCAGGCCTGGACCGCGTTCGACGGACTGCGTGACCCCGCCCGTTTCGACGCCTGGTTCGATCGCATCCTAGTCAACCGCTGCCGGGATCGCTGGCGACGCCGGCGCGTGCGGCCCATCAGCCTCCCCGACCTGCCCGAACGAGCGGCGCCCGATGGCGGGCTCGATGGCGCGGAACGGGATGCCGTGCGCAGCGCCCTCGCCACGCTCGACGCGGAGCACCGGCTGGTGCTCGTCCTGCACTACGTCGAGGGCTACTCGGGCGCGGAGATCGCGGCCCGGACCGGGACGCGGCAGGGGACCGTGCGCTCGCGGCTCCACTACGCGCTGCGCGCGCTCCGGGCGGCATACGAGGCGGCCGAGCGAGCGGGCGAGGGGACGCCATGAGCGAGGATCGCTTCGACGAGACCGTGCGTGCCGTGCTGCTGGAGCGTGCCCCGAAGCACACGCCACCCGAGCTGCGCGCGCGGGTGGCCGCCGTGGCCCACGAACTGCCGCTCGGCAGCCTGCGGGGCCAGTCGCGTCTCCTCGCCGTGGCCGCCGGCGTCGCCGCCTTCCTGCTCATCGGCGGCGCCCTGCTCGGCGCGATCGCCCTTCGCGGCGTCATGGTGGGGACGGATCTTGTGCACCCCACCCCGAGCGTCTCGTCGGCCGGTCTCGCGCACTTCGAGGGCCAGGGCTTCAGCTTCAACTACCCGGCCACGTGGCGAATCCTGCTGGACTACCCGGCGTCGAGCGGCGGCGGGTCGGTCGTCGCGGTGGGCACCGCCGGGTCCGACGTGGCCTGCTCGACCGCGGCCCCGGGCGCCTCGGACCAGGGAAGTCTCGAATGCCTGGGCATGAACGCCTGGTCCGTGCCCGCCGATGGGGTCATCGTGGCCTTCCGCTTCGAGGACTGGCGAACGCCCGCGCTGCCCCCGCTGCCAGGTGCGACAACCACTCCGACCCCGTTGGGCCTCGGGATGGGCCTCGGCGCCTCCCCCATGCCGGGCGCCAGTCGGGTCTCGGTGGACGGACGAGCGGCGGACAGGGTTGAGACGGGCGGGTCGCTGATCTGGCGTTTCGATGCCCTCGACCTGACTGCCATCGAGGCACGGTTTGGCCCCGAGAACGCCGCGGCCTCACGGGCCGAGATCGAGGCGCTCGTGGCCAGCTGGCGCTGGACGGGCTCGGCGGCACCGACGCCCTCGCCCAGCGCAACCGTCTCGGCCCAAGCCGCCTGGCCGTTCCGCTTGGCCGACGGGTCGACGCCCGTGCGCGCGCCCGAGGACACGCTCCACGTCTCGACGAGCCCGGGGGCGGCGCAGGGGTAGGGCAAGGTCTACGCGCTCGACGCGGGCGGGCACGTGAAACCCGGCTGGCCCTTCGCGCTGGCGGAAATCATCGCTTCGGCCCCCCGGTAATCGGCCGGTCTGCCTATCCGGTTGAATCAGGGAACCACAAGATGTAGTGCTGGCTGAAGACAGCAGCAGCACGGCGGACACGGAGCCCGCCCTGCCGCACGGTCAGCGACTGGCGACGTTCCGCCCGACTAGCCTCCGTAGCGACCGCACTGCGGTGGCCCAGCACAGGCCTGCCGGCAGGAACAGCACGATGGCCGGCAGCAGCAGGCCGGCAAAGGCGAGCAACGCCGCGTGGATCGGCAGGAATGGCGCGGCACCGACGCCACCCTCTCGCATCAGCCGCAAGAAGTTCCAAACCAGCGTCCAGAGGACAAACGAGCAACTGACGAGGAGGACGCCTTCGAGCGCCGCCAGCACTGGCGTTTCCGTTGCCGCGGGGGCGAGCCAGGCGCCGGCGAACGCAGCCGCTACAACACCGCCCACGCCCACGGCTGGTCCCAGCCACCACGGCCCTTGCACCCAGGCGAACCCCAGCAGTTCCGCGACCACGACGAAGCGGCCTCCGGCAGCCTCAAACACGGCCAGCAATCCCGCCGCGATGACCATCCCGAAGAGCCCGCCGGTCAAGCGCGTAATCGCGTCCCGTCGCTCGTTGCTCATCGCAAAGGACGTCCTACGCCTCGGTCTGCCATGTGTCAACAACGTGCGTTTGGAAGTGAGGCAAATCCGGTTGCGAATCGGCATCCGTCAGCTCGCCCTGGCGTCGCGGAGGAGAGCGTCCATCGGACCCTTGCGAGGTCGGCGCAACCGTCCCAGGCTGACCAGAACTCCGTGTCCTGGGAACCGGCAGAGGTCGCGCCGCGTCTTCTGGCGAAGAGGAGGCTGATGAACCGGGGCGTTGCGCTCCTGCTCCTCGCGCTGCTGGTCGGGGGCTGCGCTGGCGCGGCAGGTCCGAGCCAGGCTGCGTCGTCAAGGGGCCCCTGTCGTCTTCGGACTCTGTTCCCGCCTTGGCGGTGACGCCGTTTCCCAGCCAGCCGAGCTTCGAGGTGTATGTGGATGACGTGGATGGCCCGCCGGTGGATGTCCTGATCGGCGGTCACCTCGTCGCCTCGGTGCCCTGCGGTGGGGGCGCCATACTGGTGCCCGGCGTCGGCGGCGTTCCGTCCCTGCCCTGGTCGCT
>JAJYJR010000551.1 GCA_021789355.1 Chloroflexota bacterium
GCGCAGGAGCAGGGTGATCGGCGCCCCCATCACCAGCAACGGTGCCGCCACCATCATCAGCAGCAGGTGCTGGGTCATGTGGTCGGCGAAGAGCGTGGCCTCGTAGTAGTCGATCGGGCCCTGCACTGCCACCTCGATCACCGCGAGGCCGGCCAGGAACGAAGCAATCCTGGCTATCGGAACGGGGTTGCCGGGATGCCGCCGCGCAACCAGCCGGACACCGTAGAGGTAGGCCAGGGCCGCCAGGATCGCAGGGCCCTGGATCGACAGGTCGAACGACCAGTGGTCGACGGCGTCCAGCAGCGTTGGCTGTGCGGTCGGCACCTGGTCCGCCAGCGCATGCACCGGGAGGGCAAGCAACGCGAGCGCGCCGCAAACGCCGGACAGGACCGGCGTGGCGACGGGTCGAGCCAGGTTGACGGACGGACGCACGGATGGCTGCCTCGGGGCGGCGGAGCACGGGACGCTCCGTGACGGGAACCGGATGGTAGCACCGGGGGTCGCGAGACTGGCCGGAGGGGGATGAGGTGACGGCCCGACCGGCCGTAGCATCACGTGGTGATCGATCGCGTCGTCGACCGCCTCCTGCACACCGTCAGCGACCCCGATCCCCGCCGTGTGCCCCCCCGGTCGTCCAGGTCGCAGGGAGAGGTCCCGGGAGTGGATCTCCTGGTGGGCACCGTCCTGTTCAGGCGCACCTTGCTGCAGCCGCTGCATCACGGTCACGTGGACCTGCCCCGCCTGCAGGCCGGCGGCGTGCGGCTGGTGGGCATGTCGATTGCCACCCGGTTCCCGGACCTCCGGGGCACCCTGTCCGTTCCTCACTTCCTGAGCATCGGCATCCCACTCCGGGCGCTGCGATCGGACATCGACATCGTCCGCTTCCTGGTCGGGCGCATCGACGGATGGGCGGCCGGCTCGGAGGGCCGGTTTCGCGTCGTCCGGACGCAGCGGGACCTGGAGGCCGTACTGGCTCCAGGTGGGCCGGTCGGCGCCTTCCTGGGCGTGCAGGGCGCACAGGCGCTGGAGGGGAAACCGTCGAACGTCGAGCGCCTGCAGGCGCTCGGGATCCGCATGCTGTCCCTGGCCCACGTGATGGACAACGGGATGGCCGGGTCGAGCACCGGCCGGCGGGCCGGCGGACTGACCCCGCCCGGCCACCGGACGCTGTCCGAGATGGAGCGCGTGGGCGTGCTCGTCGACCTTGCGCACGCGTCCCCCTCCACCATCCGCGATGTCGTCGAAGTCGCGACCCGGCCGCCGGTGCTCAGCCACACCGGCTTCGTGGAGCGGGCCGGGGGCCGGAGCCGGTGGCGGCGCTACTCGGCCTCGACCCGGAACGTCCGCGTCGCCGAGGCCCGACTGGTGGCGGAGGCGGGCGGGGTGGTCGGGGTCACGTACGCCACCCAGCTGCTGGGAGGCGACTCCCTCGAGACCCTCGTGGACACCCTTCGCTTCGCGATCGACGAGCTGGGAGCCCCGCACGTGGGGCTCGGCTCGGACATGGACGGGGCGCTCCGGGCGGTGATCGATGCGGCAGGCGTCCCCAGGATCGCCGACGGTCTCCTGGCCGCCGGGGTGAGCGACCAGGACGTCGTGGCGGTCATGGGTGGCAACGCGCTGCGTCTGCTCCGCGGCACGCTCCCACCGTGAGCCGGTCATGCGCTGGGATCCCGGCCTCGGGCATCCCGCGCGCTGGGCCAAGGGCGAACACGGCCGGTTGGCGTGAAGCGGGGGCGGGGCTATAGAATCGCGCCGACCACGCGGTGGTCGGCGCACGGTGCCGGCGGCAGGCCGTGACGGTGCGTGAACCCGTGGCGGAGTAGCTCAGTGGTAGAGCAGGGGACTCATAAGCCCTTGGTCGGTGGTTCGAATCCGCCCTCCGCTACCAGCCTGTCCACTCGGCGGCGGACGGGCTGGGAGTTCTGACCCTCCCTCCAGCGGTTCGGCTCCCGCGGCCGACCCTCCCTCTCATCGTCGCGGCGGGCAGCCGGGGCCTATAATTCCCGCACGCCACCGTGGTCCCCACGGTGCGCCTCGCAGCGACCCGGAGGGTCACTCTTCTTGAACACGCGCTTCCTAAGGAACGGCATCGTCATGCTCGTCCTCGTCGTGGGGACGGCGGCGCTGCTGTACACCGTCTTCATGCCCCCCACGACCACCACCGACATCCCCTACAGCGGGGGGTCGGACTCGTTCCTCGGGCTCGTCAAGACTGGCCAGGTCGACCAGGTCATCGAGCAGGGGACGCAGCTCACCATCACCCTGAAGGATGGCAGCAACTCGCAGCGGACCAGCCAGATCCCGGGCACCCTGGGTGACGGCCTGATGGCCGACATCCGGGCCACCTGCGCGGAGCCCGGCGCGGTGGCCAACTGCGCGAACGTCACGGTGATCCCCCAGCAGGCCTCCCAGACCGGCCAGTGGCTCGGCCTCCTCATCAGCGCCCTGCTGCCGGTGCTCTTGATCGGCGGCTTCATCTTCATCATGATGCGCCAGGCCCAGGGCACCAACAACCAGGCCATGAGCTTCGGCAAGAGCCGCGCGCGCATGTTCCTGGGCAACAAGACCGTGGTCACCTTCTCCGACGTGGCCGGGGTCGACGAGGCCAAGGCCGAGCTCCAGGAGGTCGTCGAGTTCCTCAAATACCCCGAGAAGTTCAACTCGCTCGGGGCCCGGATCCCGCGCGGCGTGCTCCTGATCGGCTCGCCCGGCACCGGCAAGACGCTGCTCGCGCGCGCCGTGGCCGGGGAGGCCGGGGTGCCCTTCTTTTCCATCTCCGGCTCCGAGTTCGTGGAGATGTTCGTGGGCGTCGGCGCCTCCCGGGTGCGCGACCTCTTCGACCAGGCCAAGCGCAACAGCCCCTGCATCGTCTTCGTGGACGAGATCGACGCGGTCGGCCGCCAGCGCGGCGCGGGGTTGGGCGGCTCGCACGACGAGCGCGAGCAGACCCTCAACCAGATCCTGGTCGAGATGGACGGCTTCGACACCAACACCAACGTGATCGTGGTCGCGGCCACCAACCGCCCCGACGTGCTCGACCCGGCGCTCCTGCGCCCCGGGCGCTTCGACCGCCAGGTGATCCTGGACCGGCCCGACATGAAGGGCCGCCTGGAGATCCTGCGGGTGCACGTGCGCGGCAAGCCGCTCGACAAGGCGCTCGAGCTCGAGACGATCGCGCGCTCCTCGCCCGGCTTCAGCGGCGCCGATCTCGCCAACATCGTGAACGAGGCGGCCATCCTCGCCGCCCGCCGCAACAAGAAGGTGATCGGCGCCGCGGAGTTCGCCGAGGCGCTCGACCGCGTGATGGCGGGCCCCGAGCGCAAGAGCCGCATCATCAGCGACGCGGAAAAGGCGATCATCGCGTACCACGAGGGCGGGCACGCGCTGGTGCAGCGGATCCTGCCCAAGTGCGATCCCGTCACCAAGGTCACCATCATCAGCCGGGGCATGGCCCTGGGCTACACCATGGCCCTCCCCGAGGAGGACCGCTACCTGCAGTCGAAGTCCGAGTTCGAGGACAAGATCGCCGGCCTCCTCGGCGGCAACGCGTCCGAGAAGCTCGTCTTCGGCGACACCACCACGGGTGCCTCGAACGACATCGAGAAGGCCACCAACCTGGCCCGCAAGATGGTCACCGAGTACGGCATGAGCGAGAAGCTCGGGCCGCTCGCCCTGGGCAAGCGCGAGGAGATGGTCTTCCTCGGGCGCGAGATCGGCGAGCAGCGCAACTACAGCGACGAGGTGGCCAAGCAGATCGACGACGAGGTGCGCACCATCATCGACCGCGGCTACGCCCGCGCGATGGAGGTGCTCTCCGCCTACCGCGATCGGCTCGACACGCTCGCCCAGCGGCTGGTGGCCGAGGAGACCCTCGACCACGCCGAGTTCGAGCAGCTCTTCGCCGACCTGCCCGATCCCCGCAAGGAGCAGGGCGGCCCGACGCCGCGGCCGATCGGCGTCCTCACGCCCGACCACCGGCTCCCGGCCGACGGCTCCACCCCGCCCGGGCCGGCGCCGGCACCGTCGGCGGTTCCTGCCTGATCGGGCACCGCGGCGCCTGGACCCGGACCGAGCACCGCCGACGACCTCCGCGCGGCCTTGTGAGCCTGCGCAGGCCCCAGCACGTGGCGCGATCGGCACGCTCCTGGGCTGTGCCGTCCCGACAACTCGCGGCATGAACCGTCCTGGGTCCGATGGAAACGCTGACGGGCAAGTAGGGGGCCCTTGACGAGAGGCGCAGCTCGCCAACACCCCCCTGCGAGCGCGTCGTCGCGGTATCCGTGCAGCTCGTCGCCGGTGGAGCCGTCGTGGCCACAGACGGTCATCCCCGGTCCGACCACGGGTCTCGCCCGAACCGATCTGGGCGGGGCGAATGGATTAGCGCCTGCGCCAGCTCCGGCGGCTGTCCTCGCCCTCTTCGTAGCACAAGAACCCGAACAGCAGCACGAGCACGACGGTGATGGCAAAGGCCCAGCCCCTCGTGTT
>JAJYJR010000552.1 GCA_021789355.1 Chloroflexota bacterium
CGCGCCGTTCGCGGTACTCGGACTTGTGGTAGATGACGCCGTCCTCGACCTCCACCTCGCCGATGGAGTAGTTGCGCTGGAAGTTGGTCGCGTCGTCGTTCGCGTCCCACAGGCAGAACTCGACCGTGCCGAACAGCGACAGCGATGCGGCCGTCTCGCGCTCGTTGGTGATCCGCACCCGCCAGGTCTCGAGCGTCTCGCCGAGGGGGACCTGGTACAGGATCTCGGCGCGGATCCCGGCGAACCGCGACCGGATCACGGTGTACCCGAGCCCGTGCCGGCATTCGTAATCGTCCAGGTCGTGCGGCACCGGCTGCCAGCTCGGGCTCCAGTAAGCGCCGCTCTCGTCGTCCCGCAGGTAGACGTAGCGTCCGCCCAGGTCGAGCGGGGCGTTGTTGTACCGGTAGCGGGTCAGCCGGCGCAGCCGCGCGTCCTGGTAAAACGAGTACCCGCCCGCGGTGTTCGAGATGATCCCGATGTAGTCCTCGGTCCCGAGGTAGTTGATCCACGGCAGCGGCGTATCCGGGCGCGAGATGACGTACTCGCGTGCCTCGTCATCAAACCGCCCGAAGCGCATCCGCGTCCCTCCCTTCCACTCGCGCACCGCGTGCCGTCTCCCGCCCTGCGGACCCGAACGGCCGCGCGCCGCCGTCGCCCGAGCGAGCGCCTTCCGGGCCTCAGCAGGCTCCCTCCAGGTACGGCCGGAAGCAGCCCACGAAGTGGTCCGCCTCCGCCTCGACCAGCCCGGTGGCCACGCCGTCGGGGGCCACCGGACCGCCGTCGGTGCCGTGTTGCGCGTGGTAGATGCACCGGCCGGCCACGTTCGCCCCCTTCGCGGCGAGGTCCGCTTCCACCTCGCTCCACTTGCGGTGGAGCTGTGGCACGGACCCCATGAGCGCGCGCGTGTAGGGATGGAGCGGGTTGCCGTACACGCGCCCGGTGGCACCCATCTCCACGATCCGGCCGCGGCTCAGGATCACCGTCTTCTCGCTGATGTAGTTCCCCAGGGACAGGTCGTGGGTGATGAAGAGGATTCCCAGGCCGCGCCCCTTGAGATCGCCCAGCAGGTTCAGCACGTCGATCCGCGTCGAGGCGTCGAGCATGCTGATGATCTCGTCGGCCACGAGGAACCGCGTGTCGAGCAGCAGCGCCCGGGCCACGAGCAGCCGCTGGAGCTGACCGCCGCTGAGCTGGTGCGGATACTTGTGGAGGATCTGCGCCGGGTCGAGCATCACCGACTCGAGCGACTCCTCCACCTTCCGCCGCCAGTCGGCGTCGCCCGCGTCCCGGAAGTAGGTGCCCCGGAGCAGGTCGAAGATGTGGTCCACCTTGAAGACCGGGTTGTAGGAGCTGAACGGATCCTGGAACACGCCCTGCACGCTCCGGTAGTAGGCGCGGAGGGAGTCGCCGTCGAGCCGTGCGATGTCGGTGCCGTCGAAGGTGATCGAGCCGCTGGTCACGCCGATCAGCCGGAGGATCATCTTCCCGATCGTCGACTTGCCGCTGCCGCTCTCGCCGATCAGCGACACGACCTCTCCGGCCCGCACGGTGAAGCTGACGTCGCGGACGGCCGTGAGGCCGGTGCCGCCGAACGCGCCGACCCGGTAGACCTTGCTGACCCCGTCGAGCTGCAGCATGGCTCAGGCCACCTTCCAGCACGCCACGGAGTGATCGGGCGCGACCTCGACGAAGGGAGGCTCCTCGGCGCACTTCTCGAATGCCAGCGGGCAACGGTCCCTGAACCGGCACCCGGGCGGCGGGTTGAGGAGCGACGGCGGCGTCCCCGGGATCCCGGACAGGCGTCGCTCGTCGAACCGGACGCCGACCTCCGGGAGCGACGAGATCAACAGGTCCGTGTACGGGTGGAGCGCCTTCTGCATTATGACGCTCGTCGGTGCCTTCTCGGCCAGCTTGCCCGCGTACATGATCGTCAGGGTGTCCGCGACCTGGTAGAGGATCGAGACGTCGTGGGTGATCACGATCATGCCCTTCACGAAGCCGCGCGCGCGGAACTCCACCAGCGTTTCGGCGACGGCCCGCTGGCTCGTCACGTCCAGCGCCGAGGTGATCTCGTCGGCGATGAGCAGGGACGGGTTCAGCAGCGTGGACAGGACCATGACCATGCGCTGCTTCATGCCGCCGGAGAGCTCGATCGGGTAGCGATCGAGGACGGCTTCCGTCAGGCCCACGAGGAGCAGCCGGCGCTCCAGCTCGGTGCGCATCTCGCCGAACCTCACGCCGCGCGACTCGAGCAGGTCCGCTACCATGCGCCCGATCTTGCGGGTGGGGTTCAGGGCGCTCATCGCGTACTGCGGGATGATCGAGATGTCCTTGAAGCGGAACTCGTCCATCCGGTCCATGTCGGCGATGGGGAGCTCGAGGCCGTCCAGCCGGACGGTGCCCGCCACGTACTTCATCCGGCCGTCGATGCGGACCAGGCTGTTGCCGAGCGTGGACTTGCCGCACCCCGATTCCCCGGCCAGCCCCATGATCTCGCCGTCGGCGAGGTCGAACGTGACACCGTCGAGAGCCCGCACGTCGCCCGCGAGCGTTCGGTAGTAGACGCGCAGGTCGGTCACCTGGAGGGTCATGGCTCAGGCTTCCCGCAGGCGCGGGTTGAAGATCTCGTCGAGGCCGACGTTCATCACGTACAGCGCGCCGACGACCGCGGTGATCCCGAGACCGGGCGGGATGAACCACCACCACATCCCGAGCTGCAGGGCGCTCCAGGCGACGGCGTTGTACATCATCAGCCCCAGCGAGGTCCCGTCGGTCGGGCCCAGGCCGATGAAGTCGAGGGACGCGGCGATGAGGATCGAGCCGCCGAAGAGCAGGATGAATGTCAGGAACAGGTACGAGCTCATGTTCGGGGCGATCTCCCGGAAGATCACCCGGAGACTCGAGGCGCCGCTCATGCGGGCGAGGTCCACGAACTCGCGCGTCTTGAGCGAGAACGTCTGGGCACGGATGGCGCGCGCCGCCCACGGCCACGACGTGAGCCCGATGAAGATGGCCTCGACGAACAGCCCCCGCGCGCTCAGGTAGGCCGTGACCACCAGGAGCAGGGCCAGCGTGGGGATCACGAGGACGACGTTGGTGATCATGTTGAGGATCTCGTCCAGCACGCCGCCCCGGTAACCGGCCACGAAACCGACGGTCATGCCGATCAGGGCCGCCAGCCCGCCTCCGGTGAGACCCACCAGGAACGTCGCGGTGAGGCCCGAGGCGAACTGCGCGAAGACGTCCTGGCCGAAGGTCGTCGTCCCGAACCAGTAGTCGGCCGACGGCGGCGCGCCCAGCGGGCCCACGAACGCGTTGGGGTCGCCCGGTCGCAGGATCGGTCCCACGACGGCGATCACGAGGAGCACCAGGAGGATCGCCACCGAGACCAGGACCTTCCTGCCGTGCAGCGCGAAGTACAGGATCTCGCGGCGCCGGCCGACGGTCTCGGACGGCAGGCGGCCGGGGGCCGTCCGCGGCACAGGTGCCTCGTGCGGCGCAACGGCGCCCGTCAGGGCCGTCACGGGGGAGCCGCCGGGTGGCACGCCGCGGTCCGTCGGGGTCTGGTGACTCATGCCGATTCCCCCCGCATGCCGAGCCGCGTGCGCGGGTCGACCAGGACGTACGCGATGTCGACCAGGAAGTTCGCGACGAGCACGCCCCCGATCACGAACAGGAAGATCCCCTGGAGCAGGAAGTAGTCCTCGTTCTGGACCGCGGCGAGGAGCAGCTTCCCGATGCCCGGATACGAGAAGACGATCTCGGTCACCAGGGCGCCGGCCACGATGACGCCCAGCTGCAGGGCGAGGCCGGTGATCTGGGGCAGCATCGCGTTGCGGAACGCGTACCGCCGGATGAGGCCGGACGGGGCGCCGAGCGCCTTGAGGTACCTGGAGTAGTCGGCGTCGAGCTCGTAGATGATCATGTTGCGCATCCCGATCGCCCAGCCCCCGAACATCACCAGGAACAGCGACGCGAACGGCATGACCCAGTGCGCCAGCAGGCTGCCGATGAACGTCCAGGTGAGCGAGGGTTCGAGCGCGTAGCTGTACCCGCCCGAGATCGGGAGGATTCCGAGGACGATGCCGAAGACCCACGCGACGACGATCGCGAGCCACATGTAGGGCGTCGCGGTGAGGATGTACCCGATGGGCAGGACGGCGTTGTCCAGCAGCGCCCGGCGGGCCGCCAGCGCGCCGAACTTGTTGCCGGCCCACCAGCTGAGGAGGATGGCGGGGACGAGCAGCGCCAGCGTGTACGGCACGGCGTCCATGATCACCTTCGCCACGGGGGCGCCGGACAGGTAGACGCTCCTCCCGAGATCGCCGTGCAGGAGCGCGACCCAGAAGTTCACGTACTGCTGGATGAACGGCTGATCGAGCCCGAAGAGGTTGTTGTAGTAGGCGGTCATCGCGGGCACCGCCTCGGGGGGAAGCGCGCTGCGCGAGAGCAGCGTCTGGACGGGGTT
>JAJYJR010000553.1 GCA_021789355.1 Chloroflexota bacterium
ATTCCTGGTCTCTTGGCGAGCCCGGGTCGCAGCAGCTCCTTCGAGTGATCGAGATCGCGGTCGCGCGGCCGCGCGCACCGCCTCGCGGGGATCGAGGTTCTCGGTCGTGCCATCGTTCACGTCCGACAGGCTTGCGAACCAGGCGAGCCGTCAACCGCGAAGGCGAACGGCGGAGAGCGCCATTGACCCTGCAAGGCCGGGTCTGGACAATTCCGTCACAAGGAGGGACTCCGGTGGGCGATCCGATCGGCACCGTCGTCGACCTCGCGGCGAACGGCATCGCGTGGCTGCACGCGCAGGCGTATGGGTTCGGACTCCTCGTGCTCCCCCTCGGTGCGCTGGGAATCATCAGCCTCCTGGTCGCGCGCAGGAGGTAACGGCTGGCGTCCGCTGGCACATCCTCAGGCCGTGGACGTCACGTGACAGCGCTGCTCCCACGTCGGTCAACGCTCGCGAGCCACCGTGACCGCCGACACGCACCGCGCCCCCCCCGCGTAGAGCGCCCGCGCGCACGCCGACAGCGTCGAGCCCGTCGTGACGATGTCGTCGAGCAGCAGGACGTGTCGTCCGCGGACCGCACGAGCGTGCTCCCGCCGGCACTCGAACGCGTGCCCCACGTTGGCCGCCCGCCCGGCACGCCCGAGGTGGTACTGCGCCGTCGTCGCCACCGCGCGCTGCAACGCCGGCATCGTCGGCAGCCCGAGCTCCGACGCCGCGACTCGAGCGAGCAGCACCGCCTGGTCGTAGCCTCGGTCGCGCAGCCGCTCCGCGTGGATCGGCACCGGTACCACGACCTCTCCGCCGACGCCGGCCCGCGACCACCGCCGCCCGGCGGCGCGGCCCAACGGCTCCGCCACCCGCCGGTCGCCGTCGTACTTCAGCGCGAGCAGCGCGGCCCGTACGGGGCCGGTGAACGCCGCGCACCACTCGAGCTGGGCGAGGCCGTCGGGAAGGTCGGCCGGCAGCCCGATCGGCAACCCCGGCGGCTCGTCGCGCCGGCGCTCGAGAGGCCGGATGCACGTCGCGCACAGCGACGTGCCCTCCGTCCCGCAGCCGGGACAGCGCGGCGGAAGGATCAGGTCGAGCAGGACCGTCATTCGCCGGATCGTCCCAGAGGGCGCTTGGCCGCCACTTATCATCGCCTTCGTGCACGACCTGCCCGCTGAGATCGACGCCGACGCAAACGCGTTGGCAACGCGGCTTGCCCCCGCGGCGGACGGTGCGGCCGGCAGAGGGCCCTCGGCGTCCCGCATCTCGCGCGCCGACGTCGCCGGGCTCTCGGTGGCTCTGACCGGTGGGGTCTTCCTGGCCGCGGCGCTCGTCCTCTTCCAGGGGAGCCGCGGCGCGGCATACGACTTCGTCGCCTACCTCGATGCCGCACGCCGACTGGCGGCAGGCCTCCCCCTGTACCAGGCCGTGACCCAGCAGGGTCCGTTCTCACCCGGGCCGCACGATCTCTACCTGTATCCGCCGCCGCTCGCGGTCCTGCTCCTCCCGCTCACGACGCTCGCGACGCCGGCGGCGACGGCGGTCTGGCAGGGCCTCCACGTGGTCGCGCTCGTCCTCGCGTGCGCCGTGCTCCCCGTCTCCCGCTGGATCCGGCTCTCCGTCTTCGGGATCGCATGCCTCTCGCTGCCAACGCTGCTCGACCTGAACCTCGGTAACGTGAGCCTCTTCGTGCTCCTGGGCGTCGCCGCGGGGTGGCGGTGGACGGCCGCGCTCAGTCGGGGCGAGAGCGGCGCGGGCGGACCGCCTGGCGCCGGTCTGCTGGCGGCAGTCTCGGTCGCGGTCCGGCCGCAGATCGCAATCGTGCTCCCATGGTGGGCGTGGCGGGGGACGCCGGCCAGCCGACGCGCCCTGCTGTCCGCCGTCGGCGCTGGCATCGTGCTGGTCGCGCTGTCGGCAGCCGTCGCCGGCCTCTCCTCGTGGGGCGAGTACGTCCGCCTGCTGCTGAACCTGCGCTCGGCCGGGCCCGGGTCGAGCGACATCGGGATCGCAGCCATCGCGACGCAGGCCGGGGTTCCGGCCCCGGTCCCGATGCTGCTGTACGCGGCGGGCGCGGCGCTCGCGCTCCTGGCCTTGGTCATCGCATCGAGACGCGACCAGGAGACGGGCTTCGTGGCGCTGTCACCTGCGACCCTGCTGGTCGTCCCGCTCCTCTGGCCGCACTACCTCGTGTTGCTCGTCCTGCCGGCTGCGCTCCTTGCCGCGCGCGGGCACTGGTGGGCACTCGCGCTGCCGCTCCTCGCCTGGCTCCCCGGCGCGCTGCTCGCTCCGCTCGCACTGGTCGCGTGCTGGCTTCCGGTGCTCGCCATCAGGACGACTCCGAGCCGGGCGGAGCCGGCGCCGATCAGCCTGCGGTAGGGGTTCGGAACACGACCTGATCGCCGACCTGCAGCCCTGCGGCCGCCGCCGCTCCCGATTCGAGCTCCAGGCACCCGCGCGCGCCGCGGACGTACCAGACCACACCTGTCCAGGGGCGGAGGTCGGCCCGGATCGCGACGACCCGCCAGTGATCGGCTGACGGCTGGCGCGCCGACGCTGGCGCAGCCCGCTGCTCCGGGGCCAGGAACACGGCGTCGATCGGGAACCGCATGAACAGCATGTGGATGCTGGTGTCGCCGGGGAACCAGAGACCCTCGCCCGGTTCGAGGGCGGCGCGTCCCATCAGGCCCCGGAAGCGCGCCCACAGCGACGACGCCGTCCGAACGCGCGACGCGAGGAGGCCGCCGTTGCGGTCAATGTGAACCCGGAAGGGCGTCATGGGACGCCGGCGGCCCGGACTTGAGGGCGGGCGCGTGCGGTCATGGGCGGAGAGGTCGGTTCGGGCGAGCGGAGAGCTACCGTCCGCCCAGGTTGACCATGATCAGGATGATCGCCGGCCCCAGGATCACGATGAACAGCGACGGGAAGATGCACCCGACGAGCGGGAACAGCATCTTGATCGGCGCCTTCGCCGCCATCTCCTCGGCGCGCTGCCGGCGCTCGATGCGGAGCTGCTCCGACTGGACCTGCAGCACCTTGCTGATCGCGACGCCGAGCTGCTCGGCCTGGATCACCGCGCCGATGAAATTCGTCAGCGCGGGCACTTCCGTCCGACCGACGATGTCCCGCAGCGCCTCCCGGCGCGGCTTGCCGACGCGGATCTCCGCCAGGGAACGCCGGAACTCGTCGGACAACGGACCAGGCAGCTTCTCGGTGACCTTGCCCAGGGCCGCGTCGAAGCCGAGGCCGGCCCGGACGGAGATCGTCAGCAGGTCGAGCGCATCCGGGATCGCCAGCAGGATCGCGTGCTGACGCGCCCTGATGCGCCTGCCGAGCCAGAACTCGGGGGCCATGTAGCCGACCCCCGCGCCGAGCACGCCGAGCAGAACGCCCATGAGGAAGTTCCTGCCGAGCAATCCGAAGACCAGGAATGCGATGGCGGCGGCGACCACCGCGACCACCACCTTGAGCCCGACGAAGTCGCTCGTGCGCATGTTGCCGGGATGCCCAGCCATGGCCAGGCGCTTCTCGGTCCGGCCGGCCTGCGTGGCGCTCGTCATCCGCTGGCCGATGCCCGACATCCGCTGCGCGAGGGGCCTGATGGTCCGCTCGAAGAACGGCTGCTGCAGCTCGAGCTCTTCCAGGTTGCGAGCCTGCATCGCGCCGAGCTGCGTGAGGCGAGCCTGCACCGGGTCCACCGGCTGCGACTGGGCGAGCCCGACGAAGACCAGCAGGATGCCGGCCGCGAGGATGGCGCCAACGAGAACAGGGACGATCATGGCTCAGACCTCGATGTCCACGATCCGGCGGATGAGCATGAATCCGACGAACATCGCGAAGCCGGCGAGGCACAGGACAAGTACGCCAACAGGCAGCCCGAGCATCTCGGGCGGCTTCCGAAACATCGGCGCCATGAAGTTCGGGGCGATCACGTAGAGAATGCCCGTCAGGCCGATCGGCAGGAACCCGACCACGTAGCCGGACATCCGCTGCTGCGCGGTCAGCGTCTTGATCTCGCCCTTGATCCGGACCCGCTCGCGGATCGTGAACGCGATCGAGTCGAGGATCTCGGCGAGGTTGCCGCCGACCTGGTGCTGGATCGAGATCGCGGTCACCATCAGCTCGAGGTCGTCCGACCGCACGCGCCGGAGCATGTTGTCGAGCGCCTGCTCGAACGGCAGGCCCAGGTTCACCTCGCGGATGACCCGGCCGAACTCCGTGGAGATCGGCGGGCGAGTCTCGCGCACGACCATCTCGACGGCCTGCAGGAACGAGGACCCGGCTCGGAGCGCGTTCGCGATCAGGGTGATCGTGTCGGCCAGCTGCTTGTTGAACGCACTGAGCCGGGCGGCGCGGCGGCGTGACAGCCAGAACCGCGGCAGCATGAACCCGATGACGGCCCCGACGACCCACACGAGCGGGCTCGCGAACGCCTGCACGATCGGGCTCAGGAGGATCATGACGAGGGGGATGCCGAGC
>JAJYJR010000554.1 GCA_021789355.1 Chloroflexota bacterium
GGTGCAGCAGCTCGACCCGGCGATCGGGCTCGTCGGTCTCGATGCGCAGCGTGTAGCGCGCCCGGACGATGCGCGGCGGCGGCTCCTCGCGCTCGACCGCGACCTCGGCCGTCGCACGCCGATACCGGAACGGGAGGATGTGCGAGAACCGTTCGACGTTCTTCAGCATGCAGGCCGCCAGCGACGCGGCGAGCAGGTCGGCCGGGCCGGGCAGGAGTTCGCCGGTCGCGGCGCTCCCGTCGAACGCGATGGTGGTCCCGCGAGCGATGAGCCGGCCGGCACCGCCCGCGACGTTCTCACCCGAGATCCGGTAGGTCGTCGCGACGCGTCTGCTGGTCATCGGGCAGGCGCCCGGGTGACAGGTCGGGCACCCGGCGTCCTCGCCGGCGCAGCCAGGCGCCGTCGCGCGGAGTCCGAACGACCAGTGGGCGCCGTTGCGTTCACGGGTTGTTCACCATCGTTCACCTCGCTGGCGACCACAATCGCCTACACCGTCAGCAGCGTACCCGACGGTCGAGGGCGCGCAAGCGACTGCAAACTACCGCAGGCAGCTGCAGGAGGCGCGACGTGGTGGCTGGCCAGGACCCCGCGAACGGTGCACGACCGGCGATGGGCTCGATCCCAAACGGGCCGGCTCGTCAGCTCGACGAACTGCGTGACGTCGCCCGCGCGGGACGGACCTACATCGAGGCCGAGCACCGCGAGTTCGAGCAACTGGTAGGACGCATCGTCGAGACGGCGGGGCTGGCCGCGCAGGTGGAGGCGCGGGACGCGGCGACCGTGCTGCGCGGCGTGCTCGATGCGATCGAGACACGTCTCGTGCCCCACACGGAGTGGGAGGACGCCTTCTGCTACCCGCGCATCGACGCCGTAGCCGCCACTCCCTGGGCGACCCGCGCACTCCGCGAGCAACACCGGGAGATCCGCGCCCTGGTCGGACGGCTGAACGAGGACTGGGCCGCGCTCGACCGCGGCTCCGGCGACGCACGCCTGCCGGAGCTGCCCGCCCGTCTCCTGGAGCTGGCGGCGCTCGTCTCGTCGCACATCCGACAGGAATCGTTCGTGCTGCCCCTGCTCGACGACGAGGCCGAGGACCGCGTCGGGGCGGCTGTCGGCCCAGACGCGCCGGGGTAGCCGGCGACATTCATCGCCGGCTCCGGCGCGCGTGCCATGCGGCCATGGCCTGGCATGGAGGCCCGATGCCGGGCCAGGAACAGGACGAATGGCTCTCTGCGCCGCGTTCGGGGCGGCGGTGAGATGCCAGCGGTGGCGGTCACGGGATCGCATGTCGCGAGCCCGTGGCGACCCATCTGGCTCCGGACCCTGGCTCCGCGTGCGCTGACGGCCCGACCGCTCGGCCGCCGCGTCACCGTGCAACACGTCGCAGGAGCACAGCATGAAGATCGCCATCGTCACCCAAGACGGGCGTACCGTCAGCCAGCACTTCGGCCGGGCGCCTTACTACGCGATCCTGACCCTCGAGGACGGTGCGATCGTCGAGCGGGAGCTGCGGTCGAAGGCCGGACCGCATTTCGGCGGCGGGCCCCGGGAGACACACACAGGATCGGGACCGCATGGCACCAGCCCCGAGGCACAATCACGCCACGACCAGATGGCGCAGGCGATCGGCGATTGCTCGGCACTGATCGCGGGCGGCATGGGGCAGGGCGCCTACGATCGCTTCGCGGCGCTCGGCCTGCGCCCCGTGGTGACCGAGATCCGGAGCGTGGATGCCGCCGCGCTCGCGTATGCCCGCGGCGAGTTGGCCAACCGGGTCGAGCGTCTCGACTGACCGTGTCCCCACCGATGAGGCGCGCCCGGGCATCGGTGCTCCGTCAGCCCATCTGGCGGCTCGCCGGCCTGCCACGCCGCATGTCCGGCGCGCCGGGATGAACGGACCGCTGCGCCAGTCAACGCACGCGTCACAGGAGCAGCGCCTCTCGCTCTCGGACGCCGACCCGTACCTGCTCGTCCTGCGTGCCGCGACCATTGCCGCCGCGGTCCTGCTCGCGCCGTTCAGCGGCATGTCAGCCGGCTCCCTGCTCGCCCCGTTCGCTGCACTGATCGCCGTCAACCTGCCGCTGTCGGCATACGCGGCGCGGCAGCGATCGTTCGCAAGCCTCCGGCCGGCGCCGATCCTGGTCGTCGACGCGGCCCAGGCCGCCGGCGCCACGCTCCTCGCCGGCGGCGCACACAGCCCCTTCTTCCCCCTGTTTCTGCTGCTGGTCGTCGAGCTCGCCGTGGCGTACCCGGCGCGACTTGCGGCCGCGTGGATCCTGACCGCCGGCGCGCTGCACGTGGCAGCGGTCGTGGTCAGCCAGCAGGGGACATGGACGGTGCTGGCCGCCTACATGGCGGTGGGCAAACTGTTCGTGCTGCTCATCGTCGGCGCGCTGGCCGCCGGGTTCACGCAGCAGCTTCGCCGGGAGGAGCGGCATGTCGCCCAGCTGACGACACTCAACGAGTTGTTCTTCGAGTTGAACCAGCCGCAGACCGGCGTATCTGCGGCGTTCCAGGCCCTCCTGGAGGGGGCGCGCCGCCTGCTGCGCTCGGATGTGGGCATGGTCTTCCTGTGCGATCCCACGCTCGGGTGCTGGCACATGACCGCGTCGCTCGACCGGTACGAGGCGCTGGGCGGTGACACGGAGCTGGGCGCGTGGGGGTGGCGCCTCGGCGACCATCAGACGTTCGCCGCCGGACCTGCGTACGACCAGCCTCTGCCGCCGCACTGGCCGGATCCGCGGTCGCGGACCGTGGCCGGCATCCGCCTCGACACACCGACCGGTGACGAACCCGGAGCCCTCGTTGTGGGGCGCCGCGAGGGCGTCCTCGATGAAGCCGAGTGGCTGACGCTACGCGCCCTCGCCCGGGAAGCCGAGCTGTCACTCCGCAACGCCCAGCTGCACGCGGCCGAGCAGGCCCAGGTCGCCCAACTGCGGCAGTTCGAGGAGGCCCGCCGCTCGTTCTTCTCTGCCGTCGCGCACGAGCTCCGCACGCCGTTGACCGTCCTGAAGACGCTCCTGCCATCCCTGGGCGACTGGCCCCGTCTGCGCCCAGCGCAGCAACGCGAGGTCCGGGACGTCGTCGAACACAACCTGCAGCGCCTCGAATCGCTGATCACCGAGATCCTCGAAGCCAGTCAGGTCGAGGCGGGGGCGGTGACGCTGCACCGCGAGCCGGTGGACCTGGCCGCCCGCGCGGAGCGGGTCGTGGCAGGCCTGCAGCCGCTCTTCGAGGATCGGCGGCAGCGGGTCACGCTCGTCGCGGCGCCGGATCTCCCGCGGGTCGACGGCGACCGGCGCCGCCTGGACCAGATCCTTTCGAGCCTGTTCCACAACGCCTACAAGTTCAGCCCGCCCGGCGGCGCGATCCGCGGGGTGCTGTCCCACGACCGCGAGCAGGTCAGGATGTGTATCGAGGACGAGGGGCCCGGCGTCCCGGGCGACGCGCGGGAACGGATCTTCGACAAGTTCTATTCCATGCCCGCACAATCGGCGCAGCCTGGAGTAGGCCTGGGCCTGTACATCTGCCGCGAGCTCGTGACCCTCCACGGCGGGCGGCTGTGGTACGAGGCCCGTCCGGAGGGCGGCAGCCGGTTCTGTTTCACAGTGCCCACCAGCGCGGAGACGGGAGATGCAGAAGGCGACGACCAGGATCCTGGTCATTGACGACGAGCGCGACGTACTGCGCGCCGTCAGCCTGACCATCAGCCTGCAGGAACCGACGTGGGAGGTGCTGACCGCGCAACGCGGGGAGGAGGGACTCGATCTGATCGAGAGCACGCACCCCGACGCGGTGCTGCTCGACCTGCAAATGCCCGACGCGGATGGGTTCGATCTGCTGGGACGGATCCGCCTCTTCAGCGACGTCCCCCTGATCATCCTGACGGTGCGGGACGGCGAGCTCGACAAGGTGCGCGGGTTGCAGCTCGGGGCCGATGATTTCGTGGTCAAACCCTTCGGGCACCTCGAGCTGCTCGCGCGTCTGCGCTCGGTCCTCCGCCGCGCCGCCGGCCACGCCACCTCCGACGAGCCGCCGTTCTCGCTCGGCGAGCTCCGTATCGAGTGGGGGCCGCACCGAGTCTTCGTGCGTGGCGAGGCCGTGCGCCTGACCAGCACCGAGTATCGGCTGCTGGAGATCCTCGCCCACAACGCGGGGCGGGTAGTAGAGAACAACGTGCTGCTCGCGCGCATCTGGGGCCCGGACGCGCAGGATGAGGCCGACTACCTGAAGACGTATATGCATCGGCTGCGGGCGAAGCTGGAAGACGATCCGGCCGAGCCGCGTTACCTGCTCACCGAGCGGGGCACGGGGTACTGGATGCCGCGGCCCGCGCCGCGGCCCCAGGACGTGGCGCGGCCCCGGCCAGGTAGCTGACCGGGGCCGCTGGAGGCGAGCGGGGTCGAACGCGATCCGGTCGCCTTTCGGAAGTACCAGCCCGCGGGGACCGGGCGCGTCAG
>JAJYJR010000555.1 GCA_021789355.1 Chloroflexota bacterium
AGGTCGATCACCCAGTCCGCCCGGGCGAGGACGTCGAGGTTGTGCTCGATGACGATCACCGTCCGCCCGCCGTCGACGAGGCGGTCGAGCAGGCCGATGAGGTTGTCGACGTCCTGCATGTGGAGCCCGGTCGTCGGCTCGTCGAGGACGTAGACGGCGGTGTCGCCGGACATCTCGATCGCCAGCTTGAGGCGCTGTCGCTCGCCGCCCGAGAGCGTGTCGAGCTCCTGGCCGAGCGTGACGTAGCCGAGGCCGACGTCGGCCATTCGATCGAGCATGATCCGGACGGGGCGTTCGGTGAAGAACGCCTGCGCCTCCTCGACCGACATCGCGAGGACCTCGACGATGTTCCGGCCGCGCAGCCGGTGGCCGAGGACGTCATCGGAGAAACGGCGCCCCTCGCACACCTCGCAGACGCTGACGACCTCGGCCATGAAGCCGAGGCTGGCATAGGTCCTCCCCAGGCCGTTGCAGGCCGGGCACGCGCCCTCCGAGTTGGCGCTGAACAACGCCGCCTTGGCGCCCGTCGCCTTCGCGAACGCGGTGCGGATGGGGTCGAGGATCCCCGTGTACGTCGCCGGGTTCGAGCGCCGCGATCCGCGGATCGCGGACTGGTCGATGACCGTCACCGACGGGTTCGTCCGGGGCATGCACCCGTGGATCAGCGAGCTCTTGCCCGACCCGGCCACCCCGGTGACCGCGACGAGCACGCCGAGCGGCACGTCCACCGACACGTCCCTGAGGTTGTGAAGGCGCGCGTTCCTGATCGGGATGGCGCCGCTCGGGGCCCGTGGAGTCTGCTTCAGGGCCTGCCGCACGCCCAGATGGCGGCCGGTCGCCGTGCCGGACGCGACGAGGCCGTCGACCGGGCCCTCGTACACGATCGTCCCGCCGTGCGGGCCGGCCCCCGGGCCCATGTCCACCACGTGATCGGCGATCCGGATCACCTCCGGGTCGTGCTCGACCACGAGGACCGTGTTGCCCTTGTCGCGCAGTCGCCGCAGCAGCGCGTTCATCCGCTCGACGTCGTGAGCGTGCAGGCCGATGGTCGGCTCGTCGAACACGTACGTCACATCCGTCAGCGACGATCCAAGGTGGCGGATCATCCGCGTGCGCTGCGCCTCGCCGCCCGACAGCGTGCCGGAGGGCCGGTCGAGGCTGAGGTAGCCCAGGCCCATCTCGACGAACGAGTCGAGGCTCGCTCGCAGTGCCGCCAGCAGGGGAGCCACCGAGGGTTCGTCCAGCCCGCGCACCCAGAGGGCCAGGTCGCTGATCTGCATCGCGCAGGCATCGCCGATGCTGATGCCCGCGATCTTCGAGGAACGCGCCGCCGCGTTGAGCCGCGTGCCGCCGCAGTCGGGGCAGGCACGGAAGGTGACCGCGCGCTCCACGAACGCGCGAATGTGCGGCTGCAGCGAGTCGACGTCCTTCGACAGCATCGATCTCTGGATCCGCGGGATCACGCCCTCGTAGGTCAGGTTGATGCCGTCGACCTTGATCCTGGTCGGCTCCCGGTGGAGGAGGTCGTGCAGCTCGGTCTCCGTGTAGTCGCGGATCGGCTTGCGCGGGTCGAAGAGGCCGGAGCCGAGGAAGATGCGCCCGTACCAGCCATCCATGCTGTAGCCCGGGATGGTGAGCGCGCCTTCGGCGAGCGACTTGCGCTCGTCGAAGAGCTGCGACAGGTCGAAGTCCTGGACGGTCCCCATGCCCTCGCAGCGCGGGCACATGCCGCCGGCAACGCTGAAGCTCCGGCTCTCGGTGATCCCGGCGCCGCGATCGATCCTGATCGCCCCGCCGCCGCTGACCGACGGGATGTTGAAGGCGAAGGCCTGCGGGCCGCCGATGTGCGGCTGCCCCACCCGGCTGAAGATGACCCGCAGCATCGCGTTGGCGTCCGTCACGGTGCCGACCGTGGATCGGACGTTCGCGCCCATCCGCTCCTGGTCGAGGATGATCGCGGTGGTCAGCCCTTCGAGCGAATCGACGTCGGGCCGGGCCAGCGTGGGCATGAACCCCTGGACGAAGGCGCTGTAGGTCTCGTTGATCAGCCGCTGCGACTCCGCCGCGATGGTGCCGAACACGAGCGAGCTCTTGCCCGACCCCGAGACGCCGGTGAACACGGTCAGCCGGCGCTTCGGGATGTCGAGGTCGATGTTCCGGAGGTTGTGCTCTCGCGCGCCCCGGACCTCGATCGCGCCCCAGGCGGCCGAGTCGGCCGCTTCGAGCGTCACGACCGTGTCGTCCGTCCGTCGCGGGCTGGTCCGGGCGCTGTCGGCCATCGGCGTCCTCCTCCTGCGTGCCCCGGCTACCGGCGCGCCAGCTGCGTGATCTGGACCAGGTTGCCGCAGGTGTCGTTCAGCTGGGCGATGGTCGAGCCGGTCACCCCCGTCGGGGGCATTGTGAACTCGCCTCCGCGCGCCGTGATGCGCTCGAAGTCGGCCTGCACGTCGTCGGTGAAGAACATCGCCGCCGGCTGGCCCTGCCCGAAGATGGCCTGCTGGTAGGCCTTCGCGGCCGGGTTGTTGTTGAGGGCCAGCTGCAACTCCGTCCCGTCCGGGTCCTCGGGTGAGGCCACCGTCAGCCACCGGTAGGGGCCGTTGCCGAAGTCGGCCTTCTTCGTGAAGCCCAGCACCTCGGTGTAGAACCGCAGCGCCTTCTCCTGGTCGTCCACGTAGACGCTGGTCAGCCTGATCTTCATCGATGTTCCTCCACCCTGTCCTGGTCCTGGTGATCCCGATCCGGGTCGCGCCCGTTCGGGCACGCTGGCGACCTCGGTCGTCAGCCCACCGCCTTCTTGACAAGCGCCGCGATCCGCTCCTCGTCGCCGGCGGTCAGCTCCGTCAGCGCGTAGGAGGTGGGCCACATGGCGCCGTCGTCGAGGTGCGCCTTGTCGCTGAAGCCCAGCGTCATGTACCTCGTCTTGAACTTCGTCGTCTCCTGGAAGAAGCAGATGAGTGTGCCGTTGCTGTAGTACGCCGGGCTCCCGTACCAGGTTCTCGGCCAGAGCTCGGGAGCGGCGGCCGTGACGATCGCATGGAGCCGCTCGGCCATCACGCGATCGCGCTCCACCATCCCGCCGATCTTCGCAAGCACTTCCCGTTCGCCCTCGGCCCGTTCGACCGCGGGATCCCGGCGTGACGGCCGCTTTCGCTCGCGGGCGGCCTCCTGGATGGCGGCACGCTCCTCGTCCGTCCATGCCCCCGCCGTCCCGTCGGCCGCCTTCGCGCCCCTGGCGGGCTTCTTCGTCTCTGCCATGACAGATTCCTCCCAGGCGTGGTCTCTCGATGTCCATGGCCGGCGATGTCTCTGGCCGGCCGGGTTTCTGCTGCCCGGAGCGTCTTGCAGGGCGGCCGGTCTGCAGGGATGGCACGGGCCGGGCAGGGGAGGGTGTCCCCGGCTGCCCCGGTGCCCGGGCCCGTCCGCCGTGTTCGATCAGCCCTGCGACGCCATCGACTCGCCGGTCTCGAGCAGCGTCTTGAGCCCGGCGATGATGTAGGGCCAGCCGGCCGCCACCTCGGCGATCCGGCTGCCCTGGCCGGCCTCCGTCTCGTGGACGACCGTGAGCCGGCAGACCCCCGGCCCTGCGTTCCCGATCTCGAACGACACGCGCGAGGGCACGTCGTCGGCGGCGCCGGCCCAGACGGTCTGGAAGGTCAGGACGAGACGTCGGGGCGGGTCGGCATCGAGGACCTCGCCCTCGACCCGGGGCGCGCCGTCGACCAGCAGCTGCCAGGCGTCGCCCGGCATCCAGCTGGACTCGATCGAGCTCCCGTACCAGTACCGGGTCGTGAAATCGGACTCGGTGAGCGCGCGCCAGATCAGCTCCGGCGTCGCCCGGATGAAGGTGGTGAACACGTGGCGCGGCGGCGCCTCGGTCGTCGGCTCGGTGGTCACGGGACGCCCTCCAGTCGCGATTGGGTGGATGTTCGCCGGTGCCGGTACCGATGCGGGTGCTGGTGCCGGCTCGGCGCGGTCGGTGATTGCCGACGCGCCGGCCTCCAGGGAGACTCGCAGGTCGTCGAGCAGGTCGGCCGCCCGCATGCGGAAGCGGTCGAGCCAGCGGTCGTGGATGCGACGGATCGGCACCGGGTTGAGGTAGTGGTGCCGCTCGCGGCCCACCTTGCGGCTGGTCACCAGGCCGGCCGCCTCCAGCACCCGGAGATGCTTCATCACGCCGAACCGGGTCATGCCGGGCAGCGCCCCCTCGAGCTGGCCGAGCGTCTGTCCATCGCACTCGAACAGCCGGTCCAGGAGCGTCCGCCGACCGTCGTCGGCCAGCGCCTTGAAGACCGCGTTGTCCATCCGCGCCACAATATGTGACCGCGGAGTCACATGTCAAGGGGTCGGGGTCGGCTACTGCGCCAGGCCCGGTGGATAAATCAGGGCAGGGCTGGGACCCTGGACGATAGGCCTGGACATCGTCCGCCGCTGTCGGTCGATCGGTCCGGCCGGATGA
>JAJYJR010000556.1 GCA_021789355.1 Chloroflexota bacterium
GCGAGGACGCGCCCGAGCCGGCCCTGCCCCCGCAGCTGCGCGTCGCCCGCGAGGTCACGACCGACGCGGCCTACTACAACGTGAACCTTGCGCGCTGGGGGTTCGCTCCGCCGGGATGAGCGAACTGGACCGCACGGACAGGCCGGTCCCCCTCGCGGGCAGCGAGCGCCCGGCTCGCGGGGTCAACCACCGCCATCCGTGGGGGAACCGTGTCGCGCTCGTGGAGTGCGCCGTGCTCGCCCTGGCGGCCGTCCTGACCGTCCTGACGCGGCAAGCCTCATGGCGCGCCCAGCTGGCGCATCAGCCCGAGCTGGTCGACCTGGTGCCAGTGCAATCCCACGATCGGATCCATGATCCACCGGTCTCGCAGGCTACGGGCGGGCAGGTTCCGCGATCGGACGGCCCTCCCGATGGACGGCGCCGCGCTCACCGGCCCTGTGCCGTCGCTCCATCCTGGGATCCTTCCCCTGCCTCATGGACCTTCGGCTCGATGGCGGCCGCGGGCTCGGGGCCGGACATGGCCTTCCGCGCCGACAGCACGCCCGAGATGAAGAACTCGTAGAAACCGGCCGCGAGGATCGCCCCGATCAGCGGCCCGACGATCGGCACCCACCAGTAGCCGTCCACGCCGGGGAACGCGACCCTGCCCCACCCGGCGAGGTACGCGAAGATGCGCGGCCCGAGGTCGCGCGCCGGGTTGATGGCGTACCCGGCGTTGGCGCCATACGACATGCCGATCGCGGCGACGGCCAGGCCGACCACGAACGGCCACAGGTTCGCCTCGGCGCCGAGGTTCGCCCTGTCGATGATCGCGAACACGAACAGGATCAGGAAGAACGTCCCGATGATCTGGTCGACGAGCGGGCCCACGAGATTCCCGTGGTAGTAGGACGCCGGGAACGTGGCGAAGATGCTGAACGTGACGGTGCTGTCCGAGGGCCCACCCAGGGCGCCACGGACGATGTGGTGCGCGGCCTCGAAGCTGGAGATCGCCGCGGAGTAGTCGACGTACACGAGCCACGCGCCGACGAAGGCGCCGACGACCTGGGCGATCCAGTACGGCACGACCTTCCACCACGGGAAGACGCCACGGACGGCCGCGGCGAGCGTCACCGCGGGATTGATGTGCGCTCCCGTGATGCCGCGGCCACGTAGATCGCCATCGTGACCGCGAACGCCCAGCCCCACGTGATCAGCAGCCAGTCGCCCGACGCAACGAAGATCGCGGTGGTGCGGCCAGACTGGGTCAGGGCGGCGACGGCCATCGCACCCACACCGTCGCCGAACGCGATGAGGACCGCCGTTCCGATGAACTCGGCGAGCAGTTCGCCCCAGATCGCCTCCCGCCACCGGGAGATCGACCATCGACCGACGCCTGCCGTCATGTCCGCTCCTTCCGCCCGCGCGCCCTGAGCGATCCGCAGACCGCGCGCGCGGGCTGGGGCGGCCTTCGGTGGCGCATCGCGGCCACATCCGTAACGCGCGACGACTGTCAGGCTCGCTTCGGCGGCGCTCCCCGTCTCGCGACACCGTGAAGATCTCGCGCGGCCTGACCCGCGCCCGGAATCCGCGTGCACGGCAGCGTCCCGCGTCGCCGTCTCCGGCCGCCGCCGCGACTCCACGATCGGGCACGACCTTCATCGGCCGCGCTGCGCGTCCCGGGATATGATTGTCATACGACAAGTACTAGTGCGGGGCGCAGGAGCGGAGGGACCGTGGCGGCGGACGAGACGATGGCGGCGATGGCGGAGAGATCTGCAGGTGAGCTCAGGGACGAGCTCGCGATCGACGAGGCGGTCGTCGACGCCGTCGAGCGACTGGCGGGCGCTTCGGTGGGGTTGACGAGCCGCGTCCTCGGCGAACGATCCACGGCATCCGAGATGACGCTCCCGCAATGGCGCGTCCTGGTGCTGGCGGGAGCCGCTCCCGGGGGGCTGCCCGTGGGCGAGATCGCGTTCCGGATCGGGGCCTCCGCGCCGTCCGCGAGCCGGTTCGTCCGGCGCCTCGAACGGCAGGGCCTGGTGCAGATCGTGCGGGACTCGCTCGACCGGAGGGTCGTGCGCGTCCGCCCGACGGCGCAGGGTGGCGAGGTGCGCGAGGCGATCATCGAGCGCCGGCGCGAGCTGATCCGCGAGGCCCTTGCGGGACGAGCAGCCGGTCTCCCCGAACCGGCGGCGGAGGCGCTTCGCCGCGTCGCGGATGCCCTCGAGCCGTATTCGTGAGGCGGGCGGCGTTCCTGCGGGGGGCGCAGGCGTCCGAGAACATCCCGCCTCGCGGCGACACGCTGGGCGACTTCACGATGGGCGTGGATGTACTGCGCCTCGTCCCCCTCGCGCTGGTCGCCGGGGTGCTCTCGACCGCGATCGCGCTCGTCCTGCTCGACCTCATCGGGCTTGTCACGAACCTGGCCTACCGCGGCACGCTCGACGTCCGCCTCCTGCCGCCCGAGGTCCGCACGCTCGGGCCGCTCTCGATCCTCGTGCCGGTCGCTGGCGGGCTCGTCATCGGGATCATGGCGCGCTACGGCTCGGAACGGATCCGCGGCCACGGCATCCCGGAGGCGATGGAGACGATCCTCGTCGGCGGCTCGAGGGTCGAGCCGCGGCTCGCGCTCCTCAAGCCGATCTCGAGTGCCATCAGCATCGGGACCGGCGGCCCGTTCGGCGCGGAGGGCCCGATCATCCTGACGGGCGGCGCCTTCGGTTCGCTCGTCGGCCAGCTGTTCCAGCTCAGTGCGGCCGAGCGGAAGACACTGCTCGTCGCCGGCGCAGCGGCCGGCATGACGGCGGTGTTCGGCACGCCGATCGCGTCGGTCCTGCTCGCCGTCGAGCTGCTGCTCTTCGAGTGGAAGCCGCGCTCCCTCATCCCGGTCGCCGCCGCCAGCGCCCTTGCCGATGCCCTGCGGCTCCAGCTCGCGGCGCACGGCCTCGTGGCGGCGGCGCCGCTGTTCCCCGTGCCGGCGCACGCCCCGCTCGGAGACCTCGGGCTGCTCGGCGCGGTCGCGCTCGGATTGATCGAGGGCGTCGTCGCCTGGCTGCTGACGATCGCCTGCTACGGCGCCGAAGACGCGTTCCGGAAGCTGCCGGTCCACTGGATGTGGTGGCCCGTGATCGGGGGCGTGTTCGTGGGCGTCGGTGGCCTGATCGAGCCCCGTGCCCTCGGCGTCGGGTACGACACGATCCGCGCGGAGTTGGCCGGCGAGATCGTGCTGTCGGGCCTCGTCGCGCTGCTCGTCGTGAAGCTGCTGATCTGGGCGATCGCGCTGGGCTCCGGGACGAGCGGCGGGATCCTGGCCCCGCTCCTCATGATGGGCGCGGCCGTCGGCGGCATCGTCGCGCCGTGGCTCCCCGGCGCGACGCCCGAGACGTGGGCCCTGATCGGCATGGGGGCCGCCCTGGCCGGCGTCACGCGTGCTCCCTTCACCGGCGTCATCTTCGCGTTCGAGCTGACCGGCGACGGGAACAGCCTCCTCCCACTGCTCATCGCCTGCGTCACCGCCGACCTCGTCAGCGTGCTCGTGCTGCGCCGCTCGATCCTCACGGAGAAGGTCGCGCGGCGAGGGTTCCACGTCATGCGCGAGTACGGGGTCGATCCGCTGGAGGCCCTGCTCGTGCGGGACGTGATGGCGCGCCAGGTGGTGACGGCCGAGGCACGGGCGACGGTCGAGGCGACGGCCCGGCAGGTCGGCGCGTCGGTCGACGCCGCACGGCAGGTCGGCGCGTCGGTCGACGCCGCACGGCAGCGGCTGTACCCCGTGCTGGACGCGGAAGGCCGGCTCGTCGGGGTGGTCGGTCGGCGCGAGCTCGAGCGGGCGATGCAGATCCCGGAACGGAGGTCGGCGCCGGCGGCGGACGTGATGACGCGCGAGATGGTCGTCGCGCACCCGGACGAGACGCTGCGGCACGTGGCCGACCGCATGGCGACGGCCCACGTCGGCATCCTGCCGGTCGTCGAGCGGGGCGACGACCGGCAGCTGTGCGGGCTGGTGAGCCAGATCGATCTGCTCCGGGCGCGCGACCGGTTGCTGGTCGAGGAACGGCACCGTGAGCGGGTGCTCGACCTTCGCCCGCTCGCGCAGTCCTCGTACATATCGCTCGCGCGCCACCTCCGCTCGCGCAGGCGGCGCGCACGGTGATGTACACAAAGCCTGATATTTGTGTTCACATGCGGTGCTAAAGTCTCCGGAACGCGGCGCTCAACCTGCCATGACGCGCTGAGGGCCCCCTGGAGCTCTCGATGCTCCTTGCCCGGTACGACCGGAACGCGGCCCTTCTCGACGGCCTCGTTCCGGTCGACGGTCTCGAACCGGACATCAGCGAGGAGAACGACGACCCGGCGCGCCAGCGTCTCGGGCTACGGCGTGGCTGCGGGATCGTCGGCAGGTGGCGTCCCGGCGGGCGTCTCCAGCTTCGACCGCATGCAGTCGAAGGTCTGGGCGATCATCCGCTGCGCCG
>JAJYJR010000027.1 GCA_021789355.1 Chloroflexota bacterium
CGCGGCGAAGACGCCCAGGCGCAGCTGGCGGGCGAGCGACGGCTGGCCGAGCAGGATGCCGGCGAACGGGCTCCGGCTGTCCATGTCGCTGTTCGTGAGCAGGCGGAGCTCCTCGAGCTGCTATGCTCGAGACGTGGTTCTTGGCTGTCTGCTCCGAGATGCCGAGATCGGTCGCGATCTGCCGGTTGGTCCGGCCGCGGGCGATGAGGACAAGGACCTCTTGCTCGCGCGGCGATAGCGGGGCGAAGACCTCCCCCGCTCGCGCGCCGAAGACCCACAGCGCGCCGAACTCGTCGAGGATCCGACTCGCCAGCGAGCCATGCGCCCTCCACGGGCCGGTGTGTCGGGGCGAGCCCTCGGGCCCCGACCAGTTTCACGATGTTGCGCGTTCAACATCCTGGGAGGCGGTCCGGCGTACCTGAGAATGGGCCGCCTACTCCTCCGGCATCCGCGCCCTCCTCGAGGGGCACGCTAGCCACTGTGCACCGGAGGACTTCACTAACCCGCGCTGTACTTCTCTGCGAACTCCCGATAGCGGCTTGTCACCTCATGCGCGGCCTCGACGATCGAGGAGAGCTCATACCTCTCGTAGTCCCAGCCGAAGACATCGTGAATCACTGACCTGGCGTGCTCCGTTAGTATCACGTCGCCGGCGGCCGTTATGCTCTCGATACCGTCGAGTCGCTGACCTTCCAGATTCACTTTCAGGGCGTCGTCCTCGCTGACGCCTTCCGGCAGGAGCACGTCGACCTTCCCGTTATGCAAGCAGATGGGATACCCGCCGACGAGACCGTTCGGGCCCGGCGCGTGTGCCTCGATCGGCTCGTGTCCCACCAGGGCAAGCGCCTTCTGGGCGGCTGACGCGGCGATCAGCCAGGTGTCCTCGAAACCGGGCGGGAAGTTCTCGGTGCCAGCGAGCAGGAGACGGGGAACATCCACCTGGTCGGTGATATCCACCCCGTCCACGGCGATGCGGCAGATCAGGGGTATGTCGGAGGTCCGCCGGCCCTCGAGGACCGCGGCATTTACCCAGTGGTGTCCCACCATGCGAACCTTCACGTGACCAACAGGCACCCCGCGCTCCTGGGCCACGGCGAAGGCGAGCGGCGGGACGAGCTCCTCGATGTTCCCGGCCCCCACCGCGGGAGATAGCCCGACGTTAGCCAAGGCCACGTTCGTCGCGTCGGCAAAGGCCATGTTGACGACCGGCGGCGTCAACTCGGCGTCTCGCAGGGCCGTCATCAGTGTGTACGCCGGGGCGAGATGCGCCGGCAGCCAGACGCCGAGCCCGGCGGAGTGGACGACCTCCCAGATGTCACGTGGCAGACGCAGGATCACATGCCAGGACTGCATGCTCGCGGTGTTCACGACGATGTCCGGCCGAAACTCCCGAAGTAGCCCAGCCATCGAGCCCACGTCGAGCGCGTCGACAGCCTGAAAGCGGATGGTCGTCGGGCGACCGAGCAGCGCGGCCGCGTACCGCGCCATGTTGGCCCGGCCAACGAGCCGCGCATTGACGTCCACGGCGAGGATCTCGTCGAACGCTCGCTCGTCCGCCAGGATCTGCAGCGTCCGCCAGCCGAGTTCCCCCTGTCCAAGTACCAGGCACTTCACGAGACAGCCTCCCTTCCATCACTCGAGACGACCGCGCCGTTGGCGATGACTGCTGCAGTCCGTTCCGCGCCGATGACGGCCCCCACGTCGTCGAGCGGGGACACCCCGCCGTCTAGCACAAGGAGGTCGGCACGCCTCCCAACCTCGATCCTGCCCACCTCATCACCGAGTCCGAGGACGCCGGCGGCGACGCACGTGGCGGCCTCGAGGCAGGTAACGGCGTCGAGCCCGGCGTTGCGGAGACAGCGGAGCTCCTCGGCGTTTCGGCCGAACGGCGTGAGAGGCTCGGCGAACGTGTCGGTGCCCATCGCAATGGGGACACCGAGTTCGTGCGCCAGTCGGACACTCGCCCCGGCGTCTGCCACGATGCCCTGTGCCGCCTCCATCGCGTACGTCGGCACATCGCCTCCGTGCCCCGCCGCGGTTCGCTCGAGAAACGCCAGCGTGGTGACGAGGGGAACGCCACGCATCGCCATTTCATGCGCGACCTCCTCGTCCAGATAGAAGCCGTGTTCGATGACGTCGACGCCCGCCCGGACGCACTCCTTCGTCGCCGGCAGCCCCTCACAGTGCGCGCCGACCGGGAGTCCCACCGCGTGGGCTTCGGTGACGATCATCGAAAGCTCTTCGGGTGTGAGGTGCGAGTGCCGCGGATCGTCGCGCTCGGAGAGGACGCCTCCGGTCGCCCACACCTTCACCCACCTTGCGCCAGCCCGCGCGATCTGCCGTACGGCTCGTCGGCATTGCTCTGGCCCGTCGACGACGAGCGCCATGAAAGGCTGCTCCTGCACCCAGGTCAGCGGCAGCGAGTGGACGTCGCCGTGACCTCCGGTGCGCGAGATCCCGAGATACGCGGGCACGACGCGGGGGCCCGCCGCTTCGCCGGACGCGATCGCTTCAGCGAGCGCGACGCCGACCCTACTGCCTGCGTCGCGCACCGACGTGAACCCGGCCGCGAGGACGCGGCGTGCGTCTGCGGCGGCTCGTAGGGCCGAGCGAAGAGGCGGGTCGATGGCCCAATAGACGGGATCCGAGCGCCGAGCGCCGAAGAAGTGCATGTGGCAATCGATGAGGCCCGGCACGATCCACCGGTCCGTGCAGTCGATCACCTGAACCGCAGTACCACCCAGCGTGGCGGCGCCGACCGAGACGATGCGGCCGTCCGAGATCCGCACGTCATGCCCAGTCAGGACCTCATCGCCGTTGCCTGTCCATAGATGGCCGTTGCGCAGCAGCAGGTCGCTCATTCCCGCCTCCCAGTGTCGTCCCGGGCACGCCTAGACATAGAGCTCTCCCAGACGCCTCCGCGGATCGGGGCCAAGGTCGCTCGTCAGGCCCTCGAACACGACTCGGCCACGCCGCAACACGACCAGTCGCTGGCACAGGGCGAGAGCGACGTCGACGTTCTGCTCCACGAGCAAGAGGGCGAGGCCGCCACCGGTCAGCTGTTGCAGCAAGCCGACGATCTCCTTGACCACGACCGGGGCGAGCCCGGCCGTCGGTTCGTCCAGGAGCAGCACGCGAGGGCGTCCCATCAACGCTCGTGCGATCGCGAGCATCTGGCGCTCGCCGCCGCTGAGCGAGCCGGCGGGCTGCTGGAGACGCTCGGCGAGACGGGGGAACACGCGGAGCAGCCGATCGCGCCAGTCACCCGAGTTGGCCTCGCCACCCCGCGTCGCGACGGCGCCGAGCCTGAGGTTGTTCTCAACGCTCAACCGAGGAAAGAGATCCTGCCCCTGCGAGACCTGCGCCAACCCGAGTCGAGCCAGTTCGTGCGGTTGGCGCCCCGTCACATCGAGCGCGTCGAGTCGAACGCTCCCGCCGCGCTTGTCGAGAAAGCCGCAGATCGCGTCGATCGCCGATGTCTTGCCGGCGCCGTTCGGGCCGAGCAAGCCCACGGTCTCTCCCGCAGCGACGGTGAACGTGAGGCCATCCACGACGGGGTTTCCGCCTCGAAGCGCGGTGAGTCCTTGGACCGCCAGCCGGTCAGTATCGGTCATGGCTCACATCTCCACCCAGGTAGGCCTCGATCACACCGGGGTCGGCCCGAACGTCCGCCGCGGTCCCCTGTGCAATCAGGCGGCCGAAGTTCATAGCCGCGACCTCGTCTGCGACGCCAAAGACAAGCTCGGTGTCGTGGTCGGTCATCAGCACTCCGACGCCCTGCCCGGTCACCGTCCGGATCGCGTCGGCGAGGGCGGCGCGTTCGGCCTCGGTGAGGCCGACGCCGGGCTCGTCAAGCAGCATGAGCGAGGGCTGCGCGGCGAGGGCACGAGCCAGCTCGACTTGCCGCCTGATACCGGCCGCAAGTTCGCCGCTCAGGCGTTCGGCCACCTGGCGGAGCCCGAGATCGGCGAGGTGGTCGAGCGCGACCGACCGGAGCGCCGCGTGTGGCACGCCGCGGCCATGCACCCTCGATCGTTGGTCCAGCCCCAGGACGACGTTCTCGAGCGCGGTCATCTCGGGGATCAGGCCGCCGAGCTGAAAGGTGCGCGCGACCCCGAGCAGTGCGCGGCGATGCGGAGGGAGGTGCGAGACATCTTGCCCGGCCAGCACTACGCGGCCACTCGTCAGGACCACGAGTCCGGAAACGGCGTTGAAGAGTGTCGTCTTGCCGGCGCCGTTCGGCCCGATCAGCCCGAGCACTCGGCCCGCATGCAGGCTGATGGAGACGCCCGCGACCGCCTTCAGTCCGCCGAACGCGACCGTGGCGTCGGTGACAGAGAGAAGAGGCTCGCTCATGCGAAAGGCTCGCGCAGTCGCGGCCACTGCCGCACGAGGGTGCCGTACAGCCCGCCGCGGAAGAAGAGCACACTGAGGAGCAGCGCCAGCCCAAAGCCGATTTCGGCGAGCCCGGTGAGCTCGCGGAAGAACTCGGCCGCGACCACGAGCACGACGGCAGCGATGGCGCCACCGCGCAAGGATCCCAGTCCCCCGACGACGACGATCAGGAAATGGAAGATCAGCTCGTGCAGGTCGAACGACTGCGGGTACACCTGCCCGTTGAGGTAGGCGAACCAGACCCCCGCGGCACCGAAACAGGCTGCACCAATCGCCTGCGCGGCCACTTTCGCGCGGCGCACGTCTATCCCGAGGGCAGCCGCCGACGCTTCGCTCTGCCGCAGAGCCTGCCACGCCCGACCGAGACGTGTCGTCCGCAGCCATGACGCGAAAGCGAAGCCAACCACGGCCAACGCGAGCCCGACGTAGTAGCGCTCGTAGTCCGAGCCGAGCGTGCGGCCGCCCAGGAGCGCCAGGTACGGTGCCGGCACCGCGAACCCCGCGACGCCCCTCGTGACCGCCGGCAGGTTCTCGTAGACGAACTGCAGGAAGTACGTGAACGCTATGGTCACGATCGACAAGTAGTATCCGCTCAGTCGGATCGTGAGGGCGGCGAGCGCGCCGCCGAGGACGAGGCAGCTCGCCACACCAATGCCGATCGCGAGCTCGACCGGTAGATTGAACGTTGCGCCGAGCAGCGCCCCGGTGTACGCGCCGAACCCGAAGAAGGCTGCGCTGGTGAACGCGAACTGCCCGGTCCAGCCGAGGATGATCGTGAGCCCGATCGCGATCGGGACGTACGCGAGCGCGAGGTTCGCGAGGAAGATGGAGTACCCATCGAGGAACGCCGGGACGATGAGAGCGCTGGCCAGGACCGATACGTAGAGTGCTGCGCCGCGCCGTGCCGGGAGCCACGCGCGCAGGGCTTTGACGGCGTCGCCAACGGTCGGCATGCTGCTCGCCATCACGTCACGTCGTTCGTGCCGAACAGGCCGGCCGGACGGACGATCAGCACGAGAATGATGACCACGAAACCCGCCGCATCTCCGAGCGCCGTCGAGACGTAGTAGGCCCCGGCGACTTCGGCGATGCCCACGAGGAGGCCTCCGACGATCGCGCCGGGGAGACTACCGAAGCCGCCAAGTGTCATCGCCGCGAAGCCGAGGATCAGGGGACGACTGCCCATGTCGGCGCTGACCTGCAGGAACGGCGCAGCAAGGATTCCGGAGATGGCGCCGAGAGCGCCTCCGACACCCCACATCACCGCCGCGATGCGGCGCGTGTCGATCCCGACGAGCGCCGCTCCGCGCGGGCTCTGTGCGCTTGCCTTGAGGATGAGGCCGAGCTCGGTGCGCTCGAACATCCAGAAGAAGACGAGGGCCGTCACCACGAGGACGCTCGCCGTCACGAGATCCTGCGGATTCGCGCGCACGCCGGCGAGATCGAGGAACGGACCGGGGATGAGGGGAGGCATGGGCCGCTCGTCCCCTATCACTAGGCGTGCACTCCCGAGCAGCATGAACGAGACGGCGATCGTGGCGAAGACCTGCGTCAGGTGCGGCGCCTTGAGCAGCCGCTCGTAAACCAGCTTGTCGATGGCGAGGCCGACAGCGAAAGCCACGGCAAGCGCGATCGCGCCCGCCACGAGATAGGGCAGACCGAATGCCTCGATCCCGAGGTACGCGACGACGGCCCCTAGCATGAAGTTCTCCCCATGCATGAAGTTGAGGACCGTCGTCGCGCGGTATACGACCGCCAGCCCGAGGGCCATGAGGGCGTAGATGGCGCCCTGACCCAGCCCGCTCACGAGGACCTGGGCGAACTCGATCACTGCACGCGGCCGCCGCCGGGTGCCGGCCCCTGGAGACAGCAGCTACTGGTCGAGCTTGAGGTAGTCCGCGTACGTAGATACGACCACGAGCCCGGAGCCGGACGATTGCTTGGGATCGAGATGAGCGAACGTAACCGTCGCCGCACCGCGCCTCGTGCTCGGGTCGGCTGGGTCGAAGGGCGCGAAGGAGATGGCGCTCGCGTTGACGGGCGTGTCGAAGTTGTGCAGGGACTCCATCGTCCGGATGTAGTTTGCCCACGTGAGGTCGTTCCCCATCCGCTTGAGCACCTCGATATTGACGAGCGCCCCCGTGATCGCGAGCAGCGCGTTCGAATCGAAGGTGTCCTGGGGGTAGTACTTCTTCAGCAGCTGCCGGTAGGGGTCGTACGCGTGCGAATCGACCGGCTGCTTGTACATCCAGGCACTGAAGAAGTTCATGACCGCGGGCCGGTTACCCACCCGGGCAACCTGGTCATCCGGGGTCGTCGTGTTGCCTGTGATGACCGGGGCCTTCAGGCCCAGCGCATACGCATCGCGCAGGAATACTGACATCGGCTGCGGGTAGGCAAACACGACGGCGAAGTCCGGCTTCGCCGCGATGACATGCTGGACCTGAGCGGTCGCGTCGCCGGTCGTCCTCGCGATCTGCTCCTCATCCACGATCTGGAGCGCACTCCCCGTGATCGCCTTCTTGACGCCGTTCACCCAGCCGAGCCCCCAGTCGTCCTGCTCGGAGACAACGGCGATCCGCGGACCCGCGGACGCGGCAGCGGCCTTCAGAAAGGCGGCGATCTGCGCGGAGATGTCAGGCTGGGTCGGATCGGGCTGGAAGACATTGCGAAGCGGTGGGTCGGTGGTTGCCCCCGTCGACGCCGAGTTGATGAGGAGGGGAATGCCGCTGCTCTTCACGATCGGCAGGCCGGCGATGAGGGCGTCGCTGCAGATGCCTCCGTGGAGCATGAACACCTTCTGGCGGTCGATCAGATCCTTCAGGACGAGTTGCTCCGTGGTGGGGTCGCACTGGTCATCCTCGGAGACGATGTCCAGCTTGCGGCCGTTGATCCCACCCTCCGCGTTCTGCTGCTGGTAGATCGCATCCACCATGTGCTGTGCCTTGCCGAAGGCGGCCGCGCTTCCAGACAGCGGGGCGAAGAGGCCGATCTTGATGCTATTGGCGGTGATGCCGGGTGCCGATCCACCGGGGGAGGTCGCAGCCGCACTGGGTGGTTGCGATGGCTCCGCTCCGCGGCACCCCGTCACGACCAGCGCGACGACGACCAGCGCTCCGGACCACCGGCGCCTCCCAGCCAGGTATCGGATCATGGCAGCTCCTCCTGAGCCATCCCGACTTCCATTATACGAAAATGCTTTTCGTATTTGCCGGAAGGGCACTACTATATCAGGCGATGCAAGGGTCCCAAGAGGCCGGACCGACCTCCATTCGGTCCACAGGACGACGAGGGGGCCGCGGATGAGCGCGCTCGACCGGGGCCTTGTGCTGCTCGAGACGCTTGCCGAGGCGGAACGTCCCGTCTCCCTGACCGAGGTCGCCGCCCGGACGGGAATCCCCATACCGTCGGCGCATCGCCTGCTCCAGGTGCTCGTCCGTCGCGGCTACGCCAGTCGCCAGGAGCCCCACCTGTACGCATCAGGGCTGCGGGTGCTGGCGCTTGCGGGGCGGATGCGGTTGACGCTCGACTACGCGCGCATTGCGCGGCCCTGGATGTTCGAGCTCCAGCGCGCGCTTCCGGAGACCGTCCACTTCGCCATCCTGCGCGGCCACCACGCCGTATACGTCGAGAAACTTGAAGGCAGGCGCGCCTACCAGATGGGGTCCGTGATCGGCATGCCCCTTGACCTGCACGTCACCGCGATTGGGAAGTGCATTCTCGCGTTCCTGCCTCCAGAAAGCAGAGATCATCTTCTTGGCTACGGCGCGCTCCCGCGCCACACACCGCAGACCATCACGACGCCCGAGGCCCTGGTTCGCGAACTGTCCCTCGTTCGCGCGCGCGGCTATGCCATCGACGACGAGGAGGACGAAGAAGACGTGCGATGCGTGGGCGCTCCCGTCTTCGACAGTCGCGGCGAGGTGATCGGCGGCATCAGCCTGTCTGCGCCAGCGTTCGCTCTCAACGCGAACGATGCGCACGCGCTGGCTCCGAGCGTCATCAAGGCGGCCAACGGGGTCTCCCATGACCTCGGAGCTCCGCCTGATGTCCTTATCTCGGCGCTAGCACCGCACGTGTCAAACGAGCTACAGACAACTGAGGAGTTGCACACTCGGCGCACCCCATAGCCGGCGGCAGGTACTCGCCCGCTCTTGCGGCCGAATCTGTGCAGAGCCCGACCGAAGGGCGGTCGATCTCCGGCAGTATCTGCTCGTTCAGTTCGTCCAAGAAGCCGACGGCTGGTCAACGAGCCGAAAGCCACTGCCGCACCAATCGTCGATCAGCGAACTCGTTGGCGGGCTCGATGGCATGGAGCAGTCGATCTCGGTCCAGATCACCCAACCGACGACGAAGAACCGCGAGCCGTGATCCAGCAGAGACCGACCGCCGATGATGCACCTGGCCGCACCTCGGACCCAGTCACGTACAGGGCACGAGAACCCGTCGCGCTGAGCTGTGCCCAGGCGGTCAGTCGGCACCTCGCATTCCTCTTCGTCCGGCGCAGCTCAGTGGCGTGGTGAGCCCTGGCCCCAAGGAATGGGCCGTCGGGGCGCGCCGGCGGCGTGGTCTTTCGCCGACCTGTGCGACGCCATTACAACGACTGGTCGCCGGTGCGGACGAGGAAGGTCTGGTGGGGATAGGGGAGGACAGGGCAGACTGGCCATGTACCGCCGCGCGCCGCCCTATCGTGATCGCCCTCGATCTCCAGGCTACGGCAGAAAGGAAGCTCCAGCCCCGTGGGGGGAGACGGTGCTGGAGCCTGCGTAGCGTGGGGTTGGACGGCCGACAGAGCCTCGGGGTTCCGCCTGCCGGGTCTGGTCCGGTTTCTGGCGTGCTCGGGCGGCACGAAACCGATCAGGCGGGAGGTGTGCCATCGGGAGCCTCGTGGACCTCGGCCGCAGGAGACCAGCGGAGGTCCCGCGAATGGCGGACAGGACCACATGGTGGCCGTCGGAGACCGGCAACGGGGGCGTCGGCTCCGTCATCACGGCATCACCATTCGCCGACGGCATCGAGGGCGCGGAAGTACCAGAGCACGTAGGGTGCGACGAGCGCTACGAGGAAGAGCCCCTTCACCATGCCCAGGTAGGCCGGCAGCACGAGAGTGAGCGCCAGCGCGGCAACGATGACGAGGCCATCGCCGTGGGTGACCCGTGTTCGCAGCCTTCGGTCCTTGATGCGGTGGTTCTTCAGCCCCAGCAGGGTCGAGCCGACGAGAGCCATGACCACCCACACCCAGATCTCGCGGGTGTCCGGCCCGTTCGGTGTCTGGACCGTGTAGCCGTAGGTGACGTAGCCGAACAGCGCCCCGAAGGCCAGCACGTAGGCCCAGAGAGACACGGATCGGAGGCTCATTGTCTGACCCCTCGATGTTCCTCTGAACGAGGTCAGGATCGACGCGGCGCGCGCCCTGCGTCAAGAACCCTTCGGCCTCTTGGCCCCGACGGCTACTGAAGGCGAGCCTGAGCGGCCACTACCCATGGCGCCGACCCCTCCAACGATGAGGACGATCTGGCGGGGCGTTGATGATTCCTACGCCCTCGCCAGTCGTTCGGCTGCCTGCAACCCGGACGCCACCGAGGACTACCCGAGTGCAGCAAGGTCTGGTTGGGGTCGGTTATGAACCTGTGCGGAATCGATATGACGACTGGTCGCCGGTGCGGACCAGGAAGGTCTGGTTGGGTTAGGAGAGTCGTCTTCTGGCGACGGGCCTGCGCCCGGCACGGTCGTTTGCGCCACGAACCGTCGTGCCCCGCGCTATCTTGATCCCCCAGGATCTCCAGGCAGCGATTGAGGCAGGCGATGGGGGAGTACCGACCAGGCGGACACCGCATCCGTCGCTCGGCCGCGGCCGCCGCCCTCATCCTCGTCCTCGCCGGCTGCAACGGCGGATCATCAAGCCCGAGTCCCTCGCAGGTCGCCCCGGCGAGTGCAGCAGCGGTCGTCGTATCGCCCAGCCCGTCGCCCGGGCTGCGCGCTCCCGTGGCCGCGCCGCAGACGCTCACGGTCCTCAACGGCTACGACAACCCGATCGCACCGGCCAACCCCACCCTGGGCTGGTGCCCGCCGCCGGGAGTCAACGAGCACGACCACTGCGACAACCAGGAGGACGGACTCGACCTCGTGCCGAGCGACCTCGCCGACACCCGCGTTCTCGCCCCGATCGGCGGCACGATCGCCTGGGTCCAGGCTGACCGGAACGACCCGACGACTTCGTGCGTCGGCCTCCGCCCGACCGGCAGCACGCTCAACCTCACGGTCTGCCACTTCGAGACGAGCGCGGTGTACGTCGTCGCGGGCGATTTCGTCGCGACCGGAACGGTCCTCGGCCAACGCAAGGCGACCGACCCCTGGATCCACCTGAGCCTCGACGACCGCTACGCCCCAGTCGGTGGACCGCAGCTCCCGCCGCCTTCGACTGGCTTCTACCCGCCCGTCCCCTTCTACGACGCGGACTGGATCGAGGGCCACGCCTTCCCCTCGGCGAGCCCGCCGGTCTTCAACCTCTACTGCGGCGACACGATCAGCTCGACCAACGTGCCGGTCGGCCCCCATGCGGCTCTGCCGCCCACGCCGCCCTCCTACGCCCCTGCGCCGCCGATCGACTGCGCCACCGCGGTCATCGCCTCGCCAACCCCGCCCCCCACTCCGAGGCCGACACCACAGCCCACCCCGAAGCTCACCCCCAAGCCAACACCGCCACCGCTCCGGCCCCCCGCCGCGCCGACGGACCTCATGTGGACGACGACCGGCGTCCAGGGCACAGACTGCGCGCCGGGCGATCCGCCGGGGACCGAATGTATCCCTACCGTCCTATCGTGGGCATCGGGCGGCGGGGTCGTCACCGGCTATCGCCTCCGCGACTGGGCGTGGCTAGTCACTGTAGGACCCCCGCCGAACGCCAAGTGCGGCGTTGGTCCGTTGGACACCTACGCTGTTCCGGCAGCGGCGAAGTCCTACACGCTCTACAGCTACGGCTCTCCGGGGCCGAGTTGCGTGGAGATCTCAGCCTTCAACGCGGCCGGATCGTCGCCTTGGGTCTTCTTTCCTCCGATGACACAGATCCCATGAGCGGAGGGTTGCGCTCCTGCCAGGGACGCTCGGCAGCCTATGCTCGGCTCCGGCGAACGGGCTTGCTTGCCTTTTCCCGCTCATGGCGCGGCCTGCCCCGGATCCGGCGGCCCGACACCGACTGCCCGACCCGAAGTGCCGTAAGACAGTCTGCTTAGGCTAAGCGGATCTCACGGCCGCTCCCGCGTCTTCGTCGAGCGCTGATCCAGGGTGCGCGACTGGGTCGGAGCCATCCAAGGCCTTCTGTATCAAGCCGTGGCGACCCTTCCCTTCCTGTGCGGAATCGGATCTACGTCTGGTCGCCGGTGCGGTCGAGGAAGGTCCGGAGGGGTCAGGGGAGTTTGCCTCTGGCGACGGGCGTGTGCCCGGCACGGTCGTTTGCAGCCACGAACCGTCGTGCGCGGCGCTATCTTGATCCCCCAGGATCTCCAGGCAGCGATTGAGGCAGGCGATGGGGGACTACCGACCAGGCGGACACCGCATCCGTCGCTCGACCGTGGCCGCCCTCCCCCTCATCCTCGTCCTCGCCGGCTGCAAGGGCGGATCATCGCCGGGTCCGAGCACCTCGCCGATCGCCCCGGCGAGTGCGCCGGACGCGGTCGTTGTGTCTCCCACGCCCGCCGCGACACCTTCGTACTTCCTACCCGTGGCGGCGGGTCAGACCCTGATCGTGACCAACGGCAATATGGGCACATCCGACCACGCCGCAGGCTCCCAGGGCCAATACGCCTTCGACTTCAGCACCTCGGGGCCGTTCACCGTGACGGCCGCCCGCGCCGGAATGGTCATCGGCGTGCAGGGTGGATCGACGATCCAGTGCTCTGGCCTCAACACCCTGCTGGATGGGACGTCGTACCCCGACTGCTGGGCCCGAGCGTCCTCATCGACCACGGCGACGGCACCGCCGGGCTGTACATGCACCTGGCCCCCAACAGCGTCGTCGTGCACGTGGGCGACCACGTCTGCGCGGGCCAGCCCCTGGGCACCGACGGCCACACCGGCTGGGCGACCGCGACCCACCTCCACTTCCAGGTCGAGCCGACTCCCACGGCCCAGACCTCCGTCGGCTGGTGGTGGGGGAGCTCCGAGCAGACCCTCTTCTCCGACCCCGACGTCACCCGCCAGCAGCCCACCGGTGTGCCCGTCACGAACGGCTCATACATTTCGGCCAACGCCGAGGCCGCGGGCTGCGCCACCACTGCGCCTCCGACCCCGACGTCCACCCCGACACCGACTCTGAAGCCGACGTCCAAGCCCACCCCCAAGGCAACACCGCCACCGCTCCGGCCCCCCGCCGCGCCGACCGCGATCACCGTCAGCGAAACGGTCGGCGGGACGTTCCCCGACCTCTACCAGTTCTACGTCATTGCCTGGCGCGAGCCGACCGCGGGCGGCCCGGCCGCGGGTTTCCGTCTCTACAGCGGTGGGGAGCTTGCTCCTGGACCCGGCTGCGAGATCACGGGCTATCCCGCCGCGCCCGGAATCACTGCGGCGGGCTCGGTGCGGTCGGTCACGGTGGATACGCGGACGAGCGACTTCGTGGTCGCATGCAACGTCATCGTCGCCTTCAACGCGGCAGGCAGCTCGCGGCCCATCCTCTTCACCAGCGCAGGCTACGGTCCGGCGACGTGCGAACCGTTCGACAGGCTCGGGGATGCTCGATGCTCCTGAGCAGTCGAAAGACCGCACCGTCTCCACCCGCCAAGTCTCGCGTCGGCAGGGGCCTAAGGGCTCATGGACCGATCTGGGTCGCAGGAGCCCGGCCCGTCAAGCCCGACGTGCCCGGCTGCGCCCGATCGGCGGCGCCCGCTACAGGATCGCGAAACGGTACGAGACGCTGGCGCTGCGGCCGGCGGTGTTGCGGACCGTCCAGGTGATGGTGTGGCGGCCGGGGCGCAGGCGCCAGGCCCAGACGCTGACGGTCCGTTGGGCGCTGCGGCCGGCCAGGGCGAACGAGGCGATCACGCGACCGTCGAGCGCGACCGTCGCGCTCCGCAGGCCGCGGGCATCGCTGAAGCTCGCCCCGAAGTCATGACCCCAGCGGGCGATCCCGAGCCGGGCGGCCAGCCCGCTGAGCGCGCTCACCCGCGGCGCCGGGGCGGCCGGGCGGGCGATGGTCGGCCCGCCTGCCGAGAAGATGCAGGTGTAGTAGTGGAGGCCCGCGGCGGAGATGGCCGCCCCGCAGCCGAAGCGGTTGTAGTGGCCGAGGATGTTGGCCCGGTGGTCAGGGCTGGCCATGAAGGCGGACTCGATGCCGGCCACGCTCATCTCGACGCTCAGCCCGGCGTAGGCGACCGCGCTGCTCGGATAGCCGTTGAACCCGATGTTCTCGCCCATGGCCGTGTGGTAGCCGAAGGAGCGGTAGAGGACGTCGAGCACGGTGTAGTCCACGCCCGCGATCTTCTGGCAGCCGGCGATCCCGTGGCCCAGGTAGTCCCGGGCCGCCATGTCCAGTGCCCGGCCGGCCGGGTGCAGGGCGGGTCGGGAGGGACAGGTGAAGGAGCGATTGGCAGCCAGGGCGGCGAGGGTCGGGTCGACGGCCAGCGCGGCCAGCCCGTGGGCCGCCCGATCGCGGTTGGTCAGGGCCATCAGCTGGGCAGCGGCGGTCGAGTCGAGCCTGGCCCCGGCGGCCAGCGCGGTCGAGGGAAGGACGCCGATCCCGCTCGCGAGCAGAGAGACGGCAAGCAGCCAGGCGGCGGGGCGGGGGAGGCGCATGGGGATCTGGGCTCCGTCTACGGCGGGATCGCTGCGGGTGGGACGCCGGAAGCCAATCCTCGACCCCGGCCGACCCGGCCGCCATAGCTCGTCCGGGTCGGACCCCGGGCGCAGGCATCGCCCTCTCCGACGTCCCCGACGGGCAGCCGCGGATCATCGGCTCGGTCATGCTGTTGAGAACGACTGGCGTCGCGACGGCGGCTATCCGCCCCATGCGTAGAGAACCCCCCTGTCGCCCGTTGGTGGCCGCACGGGACAGGTCAGCGGGCGAACGCTCCGCGCCGGATCGCGAAGGTCGTGTGACGGAGGCTCGCCGTGTAGCGCTCGAGCAGCGGGTAGTCGGCCCTCGTCAGGGCCGACCTCTGCACGAAGAACAGCTCGGGGGCGACCTCCGCCTCGACCTCGTCCATGGACTCCGCCTCGTGGGTCAGGATCAGGGCATGGACGAGCCACGGCCCGCGCGATAGGCCGCGTCGTCGGCGTCGATCGCCTCCTGGACGTCCCAGTGCGCGGCCTCGCGCAGGTAGCTCGCCGCGAGGGCGTCGAAGATCGCCGCGGTCCTGGGCCAGGCGTCGCGGAGCGCCGTCGCCGTCGCTCCGTACGCGGCGGCAAGCTCGCGCTCTTGGTCGCCGCCCCGGCCACGCCAGACGACTCCGCGGCTGTTCATCGCCTCGTTCGCGAAGCCCTCGTCGAGCGTCTCGCTCGCCACGCTGGCCTGTGCCGCCATACGCTCCTCGTCCGGCCCCAGGACGCGTGGCGGCTGGCCCTCTGCCCGGTAGACGAGCGAAAGGACCTCCACGAAGAAGGCGGGATCCGTCGCGAGGAGCCCTCCGAGTCTGGTCGCAGGCCGGTCGCTGTGCTCGAGGACGGCCAGGTAGATCCATTCGAGGCGAGCGACGTCCGACTCGGCGGTCAGCGCCGGCTGCGCGATGATCGAGCCCGCCGAGCCCACGAGAGAGGCGCTCCTGCGCGCCGCCGACGCGGGGCTCTTCATGGCCAAACGCGCGGGACGCAACCGGGTGGTCGCGGCATAGGGCGGGCCGAGGACGGCCCACCCGCCCGGCCGGTCGCCCGGCCAGCCCGCTCCAGCGACCGAGGGGCAGCCATCCCGGAGCGACGACGCGTACTCGGGTACCCCGGCGTCCCCGGACTTCCGGGCGGCTGTCAAATGCGCCTGGACCCATGGGATCCTTGGCGGGCCAAAGCCGCTGCCCGGTCGATCGATTGTCCGATCCGCGTCCCACCAGAGCAGCCGTCGCTTCGGCGACGATCGTCGTTGCCGAGGACGACCCTGCCAACCGCCGCCTGCTGAGCGTGCTCCTCGAACGCGCCGGGTACCGCGTGATCGAGGCGGCCGACGGGCGCGCGGCCCTGGGCGCGGCGGAGGCCAGACCGCCCGATCTGTTGCTGCTCGATGTCCAGATGCCGGGGCTCGACGGGTTCGAGGTGACCCGCCGCCTGCGCGCCCGCCCGGCGACAGCGGTCGTCCCGATCATCCTGGTCACCGGCCTCGGGGCGGCGGCGGATCGGGTCAGCGGCCTCGACGCCGGCGCCACGGACTTCCTCTCCAAGCCCTTCGACCACGGGGAGCTGCTGGCCCGGGTCCGGGCCGCCCTGCGCACCAAGGCCGCCTTCGATCGGCTCGAGGACGCCCAGGCGGTCCTCGTGGCGCTGGCGAACGCGGTGGAGGCCAAGGACCCGTCCACCGAGCATCACTGCAACCGCCTCGCGGGCCTGGCCCTCGGCCTGACGCACCTCCTAGGGCTCGAGGACGAAACCTCCGAGGCGATCGGCTACGCGGCGGCCCTCCATGACGTCGGCAAGATCGGCGTGCCCGAGGAGATCCTGCGCAAGCCCGGGCCGCTCGACGAGGAGGAATGGGCCCGGATGCGCCGCCACCCGGCGATCGGCGCCTCGATCGTGGCCCCCCTGCGGCTCGGGCGGCTCGTCGCGCCGATCGTGCGCGCCCATCACGAGCGCTGGGACGGGGCGGGCTATCCGGACGGCCTGCGCGCGGAGGCCATCCCGCTCGGCGCCCGGATCGTCGGCATCGTCGATGCCTACGACGCGATGACCCACGACCGCCCCTACCGGCGCGCCCGCTCGGCCGCGGAGGCGTTGGCCGAGCTCCGCCGCGAGCGGGGCCGCCAGTTCGACCCCGAGCTCGCCGATCTCTTCGTCCGCGAGGCCGGCGGACTCGATCTCGGCCTTGGTCTCGCCCCCGGCCGGGCTCCCGGTCCCGACGAGCTCGAGCGCACCCGGGGCCTGCGCCTGATCGCGGGAGCGGCGTGACGGCCTCGCTCGCCGCGCGCCCGGGCCGCGACCGACGCGATTGAGATGGGCACCGCGCTCAGCCTGATCAGCGGCGTCCTCTACGCGGTCCTGGTCGCGGCCGCCGCCCGGCCCGCGATCCGCGAGCGCGACCCGCTCGCGCGCGACGTCAGCCTCGTCTTCGCCCCACTCGCCGCCCTGTTCCTGCTCACGATCGTCGAGGCCCTCGTCGGGCGGGCGCCGGGCCCGATCGGTGCCGTCGCGGTGCTGCTGCTCTTCGCCCAGCCCCTGTTCGCCCTGCGCCTCGTGGCCGACCTGCGCGCGGTGCCGCGCCGGCTGCTGCCCGCCGCGGCCGGGCTCCTCGCCGCCGCCGCCATCGTGCTCTTCGGCGCCGGATCCGCCCAGCGACCGGCGGGCGCGCTCGTGGCCGTGGCGGTCTTCGTGGCGCTCGAGGGCCTCGCGGCGCTCTATCTCGCCGCCGAGGCTCGCCGACGCCGGGGTGGGGCGCGGGCGCGCCTCGCGATCGCGGCCTTCGCCACCGCGGCCTTCGGTGGCGCGATCGTCGCGGCCGGGGCGGCCGCGATCGCCGGCCTCGCGGCGGCCGCGACCGCCGCCGCCCAGCTCGTCTCGCTCGTGGCGGCCCTGGGCTACGTCGCCGCCTTCCTGCCGCCGTCGGGAGTCCGGCGGATCTGGGGGGCGACGGCTGCGGTGGACTTCCTCGAGCGCCTCGCCGCGGCCCCCGCGGCCGAGCCCGAGGAGGCGCTCTGGGGGCGGCTGACCCGCGCGGCCGAGGCGGTCGGGGCCACGGTCGCGGCAGTTCTCGTGGAGACAGCCGATGGCTGGCGGATCGCGGCCGCCTCCGGAGCGGGACTCGAACCTGGGCTCCTCGCGGCCGCCGCGGCGCAACGGGCCGGGCTGCGGGACGAGCTGATGGCCCGGACCGGGGCGCGCTTCGCGACGAGCGTGCCGATCGGGCTCGGGGCGGATCGCTCGGCCGAGCTCGTCCTTCTGACGAGGCATGCGCTCCTCTTCGGCGCCGACGATGTCGGGCTGCTGCGGGTTCTGGGCGCTCATGTCGCGGCACTCGTCGAGCGGCGGGCGGTCCTCTCCGAGCAGGAGCGCCTGGCGGCCCGTCTGGCCGAGACCGTCGAGGCGCTCCGCGACGCGAGCCGGGCCAAGAGCGACTTCCTCGCGAGCATGAGCCACGAGCTGCGGACGCCGCTCAACGCGATCATCGGCTTCACCGAGCTGATGCGCGAGGGCCCCGCGCTCGACGGCCGCCTCGCGGTCCCGGCGGAGTGGGTGGAGCACGTCTACTCGAGCGGGGGGCACCTGCTCGAGCTCATCAACGACGTGCTCGATCTGTCCAAGGTCGAGGCCGGCCGGCTCGAGCTCGTGCTCGAGTGGGTCGATCTCGGCGCCGCGGTGACCGAATCGGTCGCCGGCCTGCGCCCCCTCGCCGAGCGCAAGCGCCTGCGGATCGAGACCGCCGTACCAGCCACGACGGTGAGGCTCGATCGGGGCCGCCTGCGCCAGATCCTCTACAACCTGCTCTCGAACGCGATCAAGTTCACCCCCGATGGCGGCTCGATCCGGATCGCGGCGAGCGAGGCCCAGGGCGAGCTGCGCCTCGCGGTCAGCGACACGGGGATCGGGATCGCCCCCGCCGATCAGGCCCATGTCTTCGAGGAGTTCCGCCAGGTCGGCGATCCGGCCCTCCGTCAGGCGGGCACCGGGCTCGGGCTCGCGCTGACCCGCCGACTCGTCGAGGCCCACGGCGGGCGGATCGAGCTCCGCTCGACGCCCGGCGAGGGCAGCACGTTCACGGTCCTGCTGCCGATCGTGGCGCAGCCTGCGCCGGCCGCCCGAGATCTGCCCGCCATCGCGCCGCCGGCCCCGCGCCCGGCGCAGGCTGCGACGGCCCGCGATGTCCTGATCATCGAGGATGACCCGGGGGCGGTGCGCCTGCTGCGGACCTACCTCGAGGCCGACGGCTACGCCGTCCGGGTGGCGGCCGACGGCGAGCGGGGTCTCGCCGAGGCGCGACGCGACCCACCGGCGGCGATCCTGCTCGACGTTCTGCTGCCGGGCATCGACGGCTGGGATGTCCTGCGCGGGCTCAAGGCCGACGAGGCTCTCCGCAACATCCCGGTGATCATCGTGACGGTCGTCGACGAGCGCGAGGTCGGCCTCGCCCTCGGTGCCGTCGACTACTTCCTGAAGCCCGTTGACCGCGATGCCCTGCTCGCCCGCCTGGCCCGCTACACCTTCACCACGAAGGTGAAGCACGGCCCGGTCCGGGTGCTCGCGGTCGATGACGATCCGGCGGCCCTCGCGCTCGTCGAGACGGCCCTCGCCCCGAGCGGCTTCAGCGTCACGAGCACGACCTCCGGCCGGGCTGCCGTCGAGCTTGCCCGGGCCGAGCCCTTCGAGCTCGTGATCTGCGATCTCGTGATGCCCGAGCTCGACGGCTTCGGCGTCGTCGCCGCCCTCAAGGCGGACGGGCGAACCCGCGATGCCGTCATCCTGATCCTCACGGCCCACGAGCTCAGCGAGGCCGACAAGGCGCGCCTCAACGGCCACGTCGCGGGCATCGTCGACAAGGGCACGATGGCCGCCGAGGGCCTGCGGGCCTGGCTCGCCCGCGCCCTGCCGACCGGGCCGCTGACCGAGTCCGCCTGACGGGCGAGCAGGTGTCGGGGCCGCCGCTGCGGATCCTCGTCATCGAGGACGAGGCGCTGAACCGGGCCCTGTTGCGGGCGGTCCTCGGGCGCGCGCGGGAGCCATCGATCCGCGACGCCGAGGTGTTCGAGGCAGGGTCGCTCGCCGCCGCCCATGTCGTGCTCGCGGCAGGCCCGCTCGATCTCGTCCTGCTCGACGTGCGGCTGCCCGACGGCAGCGGGCTCGATCTCGCCCGCCGGCTCGCGGCGATGCCGATCGGTGAGCGGCCGAAGCTCGTCCTGATGAGCGCGAGCGTGCTGCCGGCCGAGCGAGCGGCGGCCATGGCCGCCGGCGGCGATGCCTTCGTCGGCAAGCCCTACCACCCGACCGAGCTGCTCCGGCTCCTCTCGCAGCTCGTCGAAGGGAGCTCCGGGCTCTGACGCGAGATTGGGATGGTGACGTCGAGGCCGCCCGTTCGGGGTGGTCGGGCCGTCCGGACGCCGCGATGGCGGAGACACCGACGGGCCGCCGAAGCGCCGGGCCGTCCGGCTCAGCGGGCCGGAGGGGAGCAGACGAGCCCGGGTGCTCACCAGGGCCCGCCCGTCTGGCAGTTCTCACAGGTCCCTGCCGGCCTCGTGTACCTGGGGCGCGGGCGCCGGCGGGGCCCGACTGCCTCGGCAAGCATCAGTCCGGTGGCCAGGGCCTCCCATCCCTCGTCCGGCGCCGACGGGTGAGACCTGTGGTCTCGCTATCGGGACGACTGCCAGATTTACCCGTTGTGCGGTGACCGAGAGGACCCTGAGCGGGTCCGACGCTTCGCGACGGGCCAGCACGATGAGCTGGCCATGCTGACCCGCCGGGAGCAGATGATCCGGCTGCCGTGGCCGAGGGGAAGACCAGCAAGGAGGCCCAGGAGGTCTTTCTCTCCGACAAGACGGTCCAGAACTACATCAGCCCGATCCTCTCCGGACTGAACCTCGAGCGCCCGGCGCAGGCCGCCGAACTGGGCCGCGGATCCGTTCGGCTATCAGGTGCAGCGCGCTCAGCCTCCTGTTGGGAGCGTCTCAATCGAGGGGCAGGAGGGCCGCTTCCTGGGCGAACGCCACCGCCGGCTCGTGAAGCGTCGCCGCAAGCTGGAAGGCCCTCCGGGTCGTCGCACGCTCCATCCTCTTCGTTGTCTGGCACCTGCTCGCGGATCCTGCCGCCCGCTTCCACGATCTCGGCACCCACTTCTGCGCCCGCCGCGTCGACAAGGCGCGCCGGACCTGCCAGCTCGTCTAGCGAGCTCCAGATGCTCGGCCACTGCGTCACGTTCACTCCGGGGGCCTGAGTGACCCACCGCCGGGACACGCATCCGAACCACCGCCAGCACCCGGTCCCGCGCCCGGGCCAAAGGCCCTTCCTCCGATCAGGCTGGGACACCTCGCACCCCATCGCGCAGACCAGACAGACCGGCTGACGCGCGCGAATGGAGAGTGGTGGGCCAGTGCCGGAGAGCCGGGCCCACGATCTTGCCGCCGTTTGCGGAGACGGTTCGAGAGCACAGGATCGCGAGGCCCGGCGTCGGCTACACGGACGCCGGCAGGGCTCGTGGAGTGCTGATCTCGACTCGGTTGCGGCCGCCCCGCTTCGCCTCGTAGAGCGCAGCGTCGGCCGCCGCGAGTGCCCGAGCGAGCGTCGGATCGCGGGCATAGCGATTGACCGCGGCGCCCACGCTGATGCTCAAGGAGGCGCGTCCGGACCCGGCGTCGAGCGTCAGGCTCAGGTCGGCAACGGAGCGCCGGAGGCGTTCCGCGACCTCCCTCGCCCTCCGGGCGTCCGCGTCCGCGAGCACCACCAGGAACTCCTCGCCGCCATAGCGGAACACGGCGTCACCCGCTCGGACCGACGCGGCGAGGGTGTCGGCGATGGTTCGCAGGGCTCGATCCCCGGCGAGGTGCCCGTGAGCGTCGTTGTAGCGCTTGAAATGATCGACATCGATCAGCAGGAGGGCCGTCGCGCCGGTCGGGCTCGTCGCCCGCCGCTGCAACTCCTCCGCCATTCGGCGACGGTTGCCCACTCCGGTGAGAGGGTCAACGCGAGCTGACTCGGCCTGCTCGCGATAGAGGAGGCTCAGCGCGCGACCCTGCTCGACGGCCACCCGGTGCAGGTGTCTGGCGCGCAACATCTGGGCCACGTAGTCGCTGCGACGGCGCCGCAGCCAAAGACTGCCAGGAATGCTCAGCAGCGATCCAACGAGGATCGCCATCGACGCGCCAACGACGACGCCTTCCGGCGCCCGCTGGGCGAGCGTCATCAAGAGGCCCCCAATCGCCACACTCGCGGCTCCGGCCACGATGATCTGAACCCACGGCTGGACCGGCATGAAGACCGCGAACAGGAGCGGCAGGAGCGGCATCAGGGTAATCGCCAGCGTGCACTGGAGCGGCGACGTGAGACCGGCCAGGAACAGGTCCACCACAAGCAGGACGGACCAGGCTGCGCACACGAGCTCGGCGTTTCGGCGACCGGCGCCAAGACGGCTGACGAGGACGACGGCGATCGTGATCGCCGCTGACAGGCTATTGAGGATCAAGACGGTGTCCCCGCCAACCGGGTCAATGATCGTTGAGACGAGGGCTCCGCCGAGAAGGGCGCCGGCGGTCAGCATGGCCGCCGGACCAAGCGCATCGAGCAGCATCCGGCGCTCGATCGCCCGAAATCGCCTGCCGTTCGCGTGGAACGCCGGGACTGACGTCGTGTCGCGTTCGGGGACAGTGGCCATCGCGACGAACCTTGCGGATCGCCGGCCCAGTTGTCATCTATGAAGGAGCGGGCCGAGTCAAGGCGGCGGGTGGGTCGATGGGCTCATCTGGGATGCCTCCGGGTCCGTGGCCGCAACACCAGGGTCGGGTCTCGTCT
>JAJYJR010000557.1 GCA_021789355.1 Chloroflexota bacterium
GCCGGGAGCCTGAGCTCGACGAGCATGAACCCAAGCTGGAGCACGACGATCAGCCCGAGGAGCCAGCCGCGGGTCGGCCCGCGTACCCGCAGGCGCAGCAGCCCCAGGGCCACCAGCAGCGCGGCCGCCGCCTGCAGGAGATCGAGCCCGAGGAAGACCGCGCTCGTCAGCCACCCCGTTGCAGCGGTCCCGAGCGGCAGCAGCGGGAGGGCGGCCGACACCCACTCGGCGACGGCCCCGCCGGCGAGCCCCCAGAACAGCAGTCGATGCGTCCGGGGCGCGTCGGGCAGGCGGGCGAGGAGTGCCGCCGGCAGCAGCGCCAGCAGGCCGCTCGCCAGCCCCACGGCGAGGTCGGACCCCGCGATCGGCGCAGGCAGCTCGCCGGGAATCCGGGTCAGGCGTGCCAGCAGCACCAGCGCCGCCGCGACGGCGAACAGCCAGCCCAAGGCCGGGAGCTCGATGCCCCGGCCCGCCGGCGACGGCGTGGCTGCGCCCGACGGCTCGCCTGGGTCACCGATGGCGGGGACCAAGCCATCCACGTACATACAGTCAGCCCGGTCTCGACCGGCGTCAAGGCTCCGGACGGCCTGATGCCGTCAGCGCCTCCAGGGCGGCACGGAGCCGGCCGCGAGCGCGATCCAGCCGCGCTCGGGCGTCGTGCACGTCGATGTCGCCCATCAGCATGAGGACCGCGACCTTGGTCTCCCAGTCGGAGGCCTCGAGCACGGCACGTGCACGCACGCCAGACGCCCCAGTGATGTCTGACACGATCCGCGCGGCACGATCCCGCAGCTTCTCGTTGTTCGCACGGAGGTCCACCATCAGGTTGCCGTAGGTCTTACCCAACCGCACCATCGTGGCCGTGGAGAGGATGTTGAGGACGATCTTCTGGGCGGTGCCGGCGTTGAGCCGCGTGGAGCCCGCAATGAACTCCGGGCCGACCGGAAGCTCGATCGCCACGTCTGCCGCAGTGCTGAGGGGCGCGCCCAGGTTGCAGGCAACCCCGACCGTCAGGGCGCCGCGCGAGCGGGCCCAGTCGATCGCGGCGAGGACATAGGGAGTGTGGCCGCTGGCCGAGATGCCCACCACGGCGTCGGCCGCAGTGACACCGAGTGCCTCGAGGGCAGCGATGGCCGCCGCCGTATCGTCCTCGGCATCCTCGACGGGGTCGCTGAACGCCGCCATCCCGCCAGCCAGCACGGCGACCACCTGGCCGGGCGGCACGCTGAACGTCGGACGGGCCTCCGACGCGTCGAGGACGCCCAGCCGTCCCGCCGTGCCGGCGCCGACGTAGACCAGACGACCGCCGACCTCGAGCCGCCCGACGATCGCCTCGACGGCGCGCGCGATGGTCTCACCGGCAGCGATGACCACCTCGGGCGCTCGGCGCGCGTCGGCCGTCATGAGCGCCACGAGCTGGCTGGCAGGCATCCGATCGAGGTCGTGGAGTTCCGGCCGGACCTGCTCGGTGGCGAGGGCCGCGAGCGACTCGCTGTCCGGACGGTTCACTGGAACACCTCCGCGATGATCGAATGGATCCGCGATCGGATGGCCATCTGCTCGTCCGGGTGGCGATGGGGATGCACGCCGTTCATCAGGAGCACGACGGCCAGGCCGCGCGCGGGCGCAACCAGGAGTGAGGTGCCCGTGAACCCGGTGTGCCAGTAGGTGCCTTCCGGCCAGGCTCCCCAGCCGTCCGGCTCCAGTCGCCATCCCAGCCCGCGCACGTCGGGTGGGCGGCCCGCCTGGCGCGCGGCCATGGCCGCGATCGAGCCTTCGGTGAGTACCGGGTGTCGCGCCGGATCCAGCAGCGCCCGGGCGAACGCCGCGACGTCCCCCAACGGGGCGAAGAGCCCGGCATGGCCTGCCACGCCGCCCAGGGCATAGGCATTGCCGTCGTGGACCGCGCCCCAGACGAGCCCCGTGCCGCTGCGCTGGTCGCCATCGAGTTCCGTCGCCGCCGTGCGCCGGCGTACGCCCGGGGGTGGCCGGAACCGGGAATGGGACATGCCGAGCGGTTCGGCCACCTCGCGCCGGAACAGCCGGTCGTACGGAAGGCCGGCACAGCGCTCGATGGCCCAGCCGAGGAGCATGAAGTTGAGATCGCTGTAGCAGACCTCGTCGCCCGGCCGGCTCGCGGGTGCCTCCGCGCACACCGCCCTCCGGATCGCAGCCTCACCGCGGCACGTCAGGTAGAAGGCCCGGTGGGGGACCAGCCCCGACGTGTGCGTGAGCAGGTGCCACAGCGTCGTGTCGGTGCGCGGGAACCCGGGGACCCACGCCGCCACCGGATCGGACAGCTTCCATGCGCCGCGCTGTTCGAGCACGAGCGCGAGCGGCACCGCGGCCACGACCTTCGTCAACGAGGCGAGGTCGAACAGCGTGTCGCAGGTCGCCGGCACGCGGTCGCCCACCACGCAGGCCCATCCGCCGTACGCGGTCAGGAGCGGCCCCCGCGGGTCGACGACGGTGAGCGCCAGGCCGGGAGGATAGCCGGCCCCGAGGAGGGCCATGAGCGCGTCGAGGAGCGGACCGGGCCGCGAAGGTCGGACAGCGGGATCGGCACGCACGTCGACGTGCAGCCCCGCGTCGGACTCGAGCGTCATCGCCCGCCGGCAGGAGATGGCGCGCTGATCGGCCGACGCGACCGGCGGGCGACCGCAGCCCCGTCGCGGACCAGGCGGATTTCCGGGGTTCCGTACTGCGGCTCCACGCGACGCGCCCCATCGGGAGCGAAGCCCAGGGAACGGTAGAAGGCCAGCGCGGCGGCGTTCGCCTCGAACACCCAGAGGGTGACCACGCGGCTGTTGTGTTCGGCAAGGGCGTCGAGCGCCCGCAGCAGCAGCGCCCGACCGACGCCGTGACGTGCCTCCCGGGGATCCACGTACAGCGAGAACACCTGCCCCCGCCGGGCGTCCTCGGGATCCTCGCCGAACCGCGTGAACCCGATGATCGCGCCCTCACCCGAGACCGCCACCACCGTGGCCTGATTGGGCGAGCGCATCAGGCTGTGGATCCATGCTGCGACCTCGGCCTCCTCCAGCGAGGCGAGGATGCGCTCGTCGACGATGCCCGGATACGCACTCCGCCAGGCCGAGACGAACACGCGGGCGATCTCGGGCACGTCCGCGGCGCTCGCCAGGCGGAGGGTGGGGGCGCGATCGAGCGGCACCCGCGAGGCCGCGGGACGCTCGAGGAACGAGCGCAGCCGGAACCGGTCGGCGCGATACACGGAGCGGACGTACTCGGTGGGTCGACCCGACGTGTCGACGGTGCGACGCGACAGCAGCAGCACCGGGGTGCCGGGCGGGATCTCGAGCAGCTCGGCCTCCCGGGGGCCCGCCGCGGCGGCCTCGATCGTCTCCTCCGCCGATGCGAGCTCCACGCCGTAGTCGGTGTGGAGCAGGCGATAGAACGACTTGCCGAGCCCCAGCGCGGCGCTGATCCCATCGAAGCGGGCGGTGCTCACGAACAGCACCTCGATGGCCACGGGATCCCCGTCGGCCAGCCGGAGGCGCTCCACGCGGAGGACCTCCCCGCCCGCTTCCAGCCCGAGCTGGGCCTCGATGTCGGCGTCGGCTCGCAGGCGACTGACGTCGATGAGCTTGGCGCCCGGCACGACACCGTGCGCCAGCATGTCCTCTGACAGGCTCGTCAGCTCGAGGGCCAGGTCGATCTTCGGTCGCGCGGCGAACGTGCCCCGGCCCTGCTGGCGGAAGATGCGCTGCTCTGTCTCGAGCTGTCGCAGGGCACGCCGCACCGTCGCTCGCGATACCGCGTACACCTCGCACAGATCGCGCTCGGTCGGAAGCGGCGCACCCGGCGGCAGTCGGTCGAGCTGCTGCGCGAGCGTCTCGTACAGGTCGCGGTACTTGAGCCGACCCGTGCCCGCCGGCGCGGGTACCCCTGGCAGCGTGGGCGGTCGCGCGGGTGCGACGGCCGCCGGCGCCGTGCCGGGCACATCAGTGGTAAGCCTGGAAGACGTCGATTGGTCAGTCACAGATGCGACGGTTGGTATGGTCCCAGCTGCCGCGGCCTGCCCGCCGCCGCGCTCACTCGTGGACGCCGGGGCGGCTCTCCGCGGTGTCACGAGCGGTCCTCCCATCCGGTGTGCCGCTTCCGGCGGCACGCTGCCCCATTGTTGGTTCGTTCCGTTGCCATCGGTTGTAACATGCCCAAGCATACCCCATGCCGAAGGCGTCGGGGACTCAGGAGGTGGAGACCATGCGGTGGGGTCCAAGGCTCGGGAAGCGAGCGGTCGGGGCCGTGTCGGTGGGCCTGCTCGTGGCCCTCAGCGGGTGCACGTCAGCCAGCACACCCGCGCCTGCCAGCAGTGCCGCCGCGGCCGCCAGCGCGCCCGCGGCACCAAGCGCGGCGACGAGCGCCGCGCCGGCCGCCAGCGCGAGCGCGGGGGCCTCGGTCGTCGTGGCGTCGACCATGAGCGTGCAG